>JBFGOX010000320.1:0-4122 GCA_041565015.1 Burkholderiaceae bacterium | reverse complement strand
CGTCGGCCGCCGCGCCGGCCCGCACCGCGCAGATCCGCGAAACGCGTGCCGGCCGCGGCAGGCTGACCACGCCTTCCTCGAAGGCGAGCACCGTCAGTCGGGTGCCGAACGCGTCGAACAACTCGCGCGGCTTCAGCAGGAACGCCGGATTGGTCGGCCTCCCGAACCGTTCGTGTCCGGCCATGAAGGTCTCGTAGATCAGCATCCCTCCCGCCTGCAGCGATTCGGCCAACAGCGGAAACAACGGCCGATGCAGATAGTTCGTCACCACGATCGCATCGAAGCGGCGGTCCGCATAAGGCCACGGCCCGCCCTCGAGGTCGGCACGCAGAAACCGGACCCGTTCGACGCTGGCCAGCGCCGCACCGGCCTCGGCATCGATATCGACCGCCTCGACCAGACAACCTTGCTCGGCGAACAGGCGCGCGTGGCGCCCGCGTCCGCAGGCCACGTCGAGCACGCAGGCGCCGGGCGCAACCCGCGCCGCGAAGCGCTCGAGGCACGGCGACGGCGCTTCGGCGCCATGTCCACCGCCCGCCGGCCTGTCCCCGCGCTCGGCCGTCTTTTCGTCCGCGCGCGGCGTAGCCGCGTTCGAGGCACGGCGGCGCAGCCACATCAGCTGTAGGCAAGCCCCATCGACTCGCGCACGTCGCGCATCGTTTCCTGCGCGGCGTGCCGGGCGCGATCACAACCGTCGGCAACGATCGAGCGCAGCAGCGACGGATCGTCCAGATACGGTTGCGCGCGGGCGTGCCAGCTTTCCTGCTCGGCCAGCATGGCGTCGATGACCGGCTGCTTGCATTCGAGACAGCCGATGCCGGCCGAGCGGCAGCCGCTCGCCGCCCATGCGCGCACATCGGTGGTGGTGTAGATCTGGTGCAGTTGCCACACCGGGCAGCGCTCGGGCTCGCCGGGATCCGAGCGGCGCACGCGCGCCGGGTCGGTCATCATGCGGCGGATCTTCTCGGTCAGCAGCTTCGGCTCCTCGCGCATCAGCACGGCGTTGCCGTAGCTCTTCGACATCTTCTGGCCGTCGACGCCAGGCAGCTTCGGCGTCTCGGTCAGCTTTGCCTCCGGCTCGGCGAGAATCACCCGGCGCGTCCCTTCCAGATAACCGAACAACCGCTCGCGGTCGCCCATCGACAGGCTGGCCGAGGCAGCCAGCAGCGCGCGCGCCTGATCGAGCGCATCGTCCTCGCCCTTTTCCTGGTAACGGTTGCGCAGGTCCATGTACAGCTTGCCGCGCTTGGTGCCGAGCTTCTTGACCGCCGACTTCGCCTTCTCCTCGAAGCCGGGCTCGGCGCCGAACAGGTGGTTGAAGCGGCGCGCGATCTCGCGCGTCATCTCGATGTGCGGCACCTGGTCCTCGCCCACCGGCACCATGTTGGCGCGGTAGATCAGGATGTCGGCAGCCTGCATCAACGGATAGCCGAGGAAGCCGTAGGTCGACAGGTCGCGGTCCTTGATCTTTTCCAGCTGGTCCTTGTAGGTCGGCACGCGTTCGAGCCAGCCGAGCGGCGTGGCCATCGACAGCAGCAGGAACAGCTCGGCATGCTCCTGGATGCGCGACTGGATGAAAACGGTGGCCTTGTTCGGATCGATGCCGGCGGCGAACCAGTCGATCAGCATGTCCCAGACGCTGGACTCGATGTCCTCCGGCGTCTCGTAGTGCGTGGTCAGCGCGTGCCAGTCGGCGACGAAGAAGAAGCACGGGTGCTCGTCCTGCAGCCTGACCCAGTTCTTCAGCGCGCCATGGAAGTGGCCGATGTGCAGCGCCCCGGTCGGGCGCATGCCGGACAGGACGCGGTCACCGTACATCAGATGAACAGGCCGACGATGGCGCGGCCGAACTGCAGGAACGGCGTAAGAAAGAAGCCAAGGGTGCCGCTGGCGAGCAGCACGATGACGATGATGAGTCCATACGGTTCGAGGCGAGAGAACTGGTACGACAGCCGGTGCGGCAGCAGACCGACCATGATCCGGCCGCCATCGAGCGGCGGCACCGGAAGCAGGTTCAACGCCATCAGCACCAGATTGACCTGGATGCCAGCCACGGCCATCGCCAGGAAGAACTGCTCGGCGAGGCCGATCATCTGCTGCACCGTCAGGAACAGTGCCCAGAGGATCGCCATCAACAGGTTGGCGCCCGGCCCGGCGGCAGCGACCCAGACCATGTCCTGCTTGGGCCGGCGCAGGCTGCCGATGTCCACCGGCACCGGCTTGGCCCAGCCGAACAACATGCCCTTGGTGACCAGCAGGATGACCAGCGGCACGACGATCGTCCCGATCGGATCGATGTGCTTGATCGGGTTCAGCGTGATACGGCCGGCCACATACGCGGTGCTGTCGCCGAACATCCGCGCCACGTAGCCGTGTGCGGCTTCGTGCAACGTGATTGCGAACAGAACCGGGATTGCATAGACCGCGATGGTCTGGATGATGCTTTCCATCGGCGCGCAGTCTATCAGTCGGTCCCGCTCGACCCGGATCGCGCTCAGCCCGCAAGCCCGAGCGCCTCGACCGGGCCGCGACCGCGCCTGATCAGTACCGCCTCGCGGCCGGTCAGGTCGACCACCGTGGTCGGCTCGATGCCGGCGTCGCCGGAATCGATGACCAGATCGATGTCGTGCTCGAGCCGCTCGCGGATCTCACCGGCTTCGGTGCGCGGCAGCTCGTCGCCCGGCAGCAGCAGCGTGGTCGAGATCAGCGGCTGGCCGAGAACGTCGAGAAGTCCGAGTGCGACCGGGTGCGCGGGCACGCGGATGCCGATCGTCTTGCGCGACGGATGCGAAAGCCGCCGCGGCACCTCGCGCGTGGCCTCGAGGATGAACGTGTACGGCCCCGGCGTGACGTTGCGGATCAGCCGGTACTGGACGTTGTCGACCTTCGCGTAGTTGGCGATCTCCGACAGGTCGCGGCACAGCAGCGTCAGGTGGTGCCGCTCGTCGACCAGGCGAATCCGGCGGACGCGATCGGCGGCCGTCCTGTCGTCGAGCCGGCAAACGAGCGCATAGCAGGAGTCCGTCGGTATTGCCGCCACGCCGCCATGCTCGATCAGCTGCGCCGCCTGTCGCAGCAGTCGGACCTGTGGATGCGTCGGATGAATGGCGAAAAGCTGCGCCATGAAATCAGGCGAAGCGTTCCCAGACGGGCGTCAGCCGGTACGGCAGCGCATCGATGCGCCCGAGTTCGGCCCGCGACTCGCCCGGCCCGTGGAAATCGCTGCCGCGCGAGGCGGCAAAGCCGAATTCCAGCGCCAGATCGGCGAAGCGCTGCACGTCGGCGACGCCGTGATTGGCGGTCACCACCTCGATCGCGCCGCCACCGGCATCGCGAAACTCGGCCAGCAACGCCCACAGTTCGTTTTCGCTGAACGGATAGCGGCCCGGGTGCGCGATCGCGGCCACACCGCCGGCCACCGTGATCCACTGCACGGCCTGGGCCAGTTGCGCCCACCGATGCGGCACGTACCCCGGACGGCCTTCGACCAGGTAGCGGTTGAAGACGTCGCGGTTGTCGCGGCAGATGCCGCGCTCGACCAGAAAACGCGCGAAATGCGTGCGCGAGATCAGCTCCGGATTGCCGACATGTTTCAACGCGCCTTCGAAAGCGCCGTCGATGCCGACGCGCGCCAGCTGCTCGGCCATCTCGAGCGCCCGCCGGCGACGCCCCGAGCGCAGCGCGGCCAGCCCCGTGCGCAGCGCCACATTGTCGGCATCGATGCCCAGCCCGACGATGTGCACGCTGCGGCCGGCCCAGGTGACCGAGATTTCGACGCCGGGAATGAAGGCGAGTCCGACCTCGCGCGCGCAGGCTTCGGCGGGAGCCAGGCCGCCGATCTCGTCGTGATCGGTCAGCGCGAACAGCTCGACGCCCTGCGCGGCGGCGCGCAGCACGAGGTCGCGCGGCGAAAGCGTGCCGTCGGAGACGGTCGAATGCGAATGCAGGTCGGCGTTCAGTTCGGTTGCGTATCGCGTCATCGATCGTATTCTACGGAGCGGCCTGCAGTACCCGCGCAACGAAGCTTTCGATCAGGTGCGCGACGACCGCCGGCTGGTCGTGATGCAGCATGTGCCCGGCATCGGCAATACGTTCCACCTCGACCGACTTCAGGACCGCGAT
>JBFGOX010000319.1:0-4132 GCA_041565015.1 Burkholderiaceae bacterium | reverse complement strand
TTTCCGTCCGCCCGCTTAGTGCCGGCGGGAAGTTTCCGTTTTGGAGAACGACGATGGACCGCCTGATCATTTTCGACACGACCTTGCGCGACGGCGAGCAGAGCCCTGGAGCCTCGATGACGCGCGAGGAAAAGCTGCGCATCGCCAAGCAGCTCGAGCGGCTGCGCGTGGACGTGATCGAGGCGGGCTTTGCCGCCTCGAGCAACGGCGACTTCGAGGCGGTGCGCTCGATCGCCAATGCGGTCAAGGACTCGACCGTCTGTTCGCTGGCGCGCGCCAACGACAAGGACATCAGCCGCGCCGCCGAGGCGCTGGCCGCTTCGCAGAACCGGCGGATCCACACCTTCATCGCCACTTCGCCGCTGCACATGGAAAAGAAGCTGCGGATGAGCCCGGAGCAGGTGCACGAGCAGGCGAAACTGGCCGTGCGCTTCGCGCGCAAGTTCACCGACAACGTCGAGTTCTCGCCCGAGGACGGCTACCGCTCGGAGCCGGACTTCCTGTGCCGCGTGCTCGAGGCGGCGATCGCCGAAGGTGCTACGACGATCAACATTCCGGACACCGTCGGCTACGCGGTGCCCGAGCTGTACGGCGAGTTCCTCGCCAACCTGCGGCGCCGGATCCCGAACTCGGACAAGGCCGTCTGGTCGGTGCATTGCCACAACGACCTCGGCATGGCGGTGGCCAATTCGCTGGCCGGCGTGAAGATCGGCGGTGCGCGCCAGATCGAATGCACGATCAACGGGCTCGGCGAACGGGCCGGCAACTGCTCGCTGGAAGAGGTCGTGATGGCGGTACGCACCCGCCGCGACTACTTCGACCTCGAGGTCGGCATCGACACCGGCCACCTGGTGCCGGCCTCCAAGCTGGTCTCCGGCATCACCGGGTTCGTCGTGCAGCCGAACAAGGCCGTTGTCGGTGCCAACGCGTTTGCGCACGCCTCGGGCATCCACCAGGACGGCGTGCTGAAGGCGCGCGACACCTACGAAATCATGCGCGCCGAGGATGTGGGCTGGGGCGCGAACAAGATCGTGCTGGGCAAGCTGTCCGGGCGCAACGCGTTCAAGCAGCGCGTGCAGGAGCTCGGCATTCCGGTCGAAAGCGAATCCGAGATGAACGCCGCGTTCTCCAAGTTCAAGGAACTGGCAGACCGCAAGGCCGACATCTTCGACGAGGACATCCAGTCCCTGTTTTCGGACGAAGCGGTCACGCTGCACGACGAGCATTTCAAGCTGGTGTCGCTGTCGCAGCACTCCGAGACCGGCGAGCGGCCGCATGCGCGCATCGTGTTCTCCGTCGGCAACCAGGAGGTGGCGGCCGAATCGGACGGCAACGGCCCGGTCGACGCGTCGCTGAAGGCAATCGAGGCCAGGGTGAACAGTGGCTCCGAACTGCTGCTGTATTCGGTCAACGCCATCACGACCGGCACCGAATCGCAGGGCGAGGTGACCGTGCGCCTGGCGCGTGCGGGACGGATCGTCAACGGCGTCGGCGCCGACCCCGACATCGTGGCCGCCTCGGCCAAGGCGTACCTGAACGCGCTCAACAAGCTCTATACGACGACCGAAAGGCTGAATCCGCAGACGTCGATGGCGCCGTGAGGCCGGCCGCGGCCGGGGGCTGGCGCCGGTGGCTGGTCGCGGGCGGGCAGGGCCGGCCGGCATCGTTCGGCTATACTTCGCCGCTTCACGGCACGGCCTTCCTTCCGTGTCCGCGTGTCTGTTTCGAAAGGGAAATCATGTCAGTTGCCGATATCAAGAAGGGCGACATCGTCGCCAAGTTCCAGCGCAGCAAGACCGACACCGGTTCGCCGGAGGTGCAGGTCGCCCTACTGACTGCGCGCATCAATGAGCTGACCGAGCATTTCAAGACCCACGTCAAGGACCATCATTCGCGCCGTGGCCTGCTCAAGATGGTCAGTCGCCGCCGCAAGCTGCTCGACTACCTGAAAGGCAAGAGCCCCGAGTCGTACAAGGGGCTGATCGAAAGCCTCGGGCTGCGCAAGTAAACGTGTCTTCTTCTGCTGCATCACGGCCTTGGGGCGAGCCCCGGCGGGTCGTGCTGTATGCCTGTCCGGCTGCGCGCGCTGCTGTTGGCGGCGCGATCAGCCGTTGTCCCCGAATCCTGCGCCACTGAGCGGACGCCTGCTGCCGGCGCTCGCGGGCGGCTCCGTTGATGCCAGAAAGGAAAAGAATCGTGTCAGAGAAAGTCACCAAGTCGTTCCCGTATGGAGCGCATACCGTCACCCTCGAAACCGGGGAAATCGCGCGGCAGGCTTCCGGTGCCGTGCTGGTGTCGATGGATGACACCGTCGTGCTGGCCACCGTGGTCGGCCGCACAGAAGCGAAGCCCGGACAGGACTTCTTTCCGCTGACCGTCGACTACATCGAGAAGACGTACGCCGCCGGTCGAATTCCGGGCGGCTTCTTCAAGCGGGAAGGCCGACCGTCAGAAAAGGAAACATTGACCTCGCGTCTGATCGACCGGCCGATCCGGCCGTTGTTTCCTGACGGCTATTTCAACGAGGTGCACGTCGTGATCCACGTGCTGTCGGTGAACCCGGAGATCGACCCCGACATTCCGGCGATGATCGGCGCCTCGGCCGCGCTGTCCGTTTCCGGAATTCCTTTCCGCGGCCCGATCGGCGCCGCGCGTGTCGGCTACGTCGACGGACAGTACGTGTTGAATCCGACCGCCGCGCAACTGAAGGACTCAAAGCTGAACCTGGTCGTCGCCGGTACCGAACGCGCGGTGCTGATGGTCGAATCGGAGGCCGACCAGCTTCCTGAAGACGTGATGCTGGGCGCCGTCGTGTTCGGTCACGAGCAGATGCAGGCTGCGATCAACGCGATCCACGACCTCGTTCGCGAGGGCGGCAGGCCGGTGTGGGAATGGCAGCCTTCGACGAAGAACGAGGCGCTGATCGCCAAGGTGATCGACATTGCCGGCGCCGATCTGCGCGCAGCCTACGAAATCCGCAGCAAGCAGGCGCGCACGCAGAAGCTGCGCGACGTGCACGCGCTGGTCCACGGGCGCCTGGTCGAGGAAGCGGCCAGTTCCGGACAGCAGTCGCCGGACCGCAACGAGATCGGCGACATCCTGTTCGATCTCGAATCAAAGATCGTCCGCAGCCAGATCCTCGATGGCGAGCCGCGCATCGACGGCCGCGATACGCGAACCGTGCGGCCGATCGCGATCCGCCTTGGCGTGCTGCCGCGCACGCACGGCTCGGCGCTGTTCACCCGCGGCGAGACGCAGGCGCTGGTCACTGCCACGCTCGGCACCAAGCAGGACGAGCAGATCATCGATGCGCTGATGGGCGAATACCGCGAGCGTTTCATGCTCCACTACAACATGCCGCCGTTCGCCACCGGTGAGACCGGACGCATGGGCACGCCGAAGCGGCGCGAGGTCGGGCACGGGCGGCTCGCCAAGCGGGCGCTGGTCGCCGTGCTGCCGAGCGCGGAGGATTTCCAGTATTCGATGCGCGTCGTCTCGGAGATCACCGAATCGAACGGCTCGTCTTCGATGGCGTCGGTGTGCGGCGGTTGTCTGGCGCTGATGGATGCCGGCGTGCCGGTCAAGGCGCATGTGGCCGGTGTGGCGATGGGCCTGATCAAGGAAGGAAACAAGTTCGCGGTTCTCACCGACATCCTCGGTGACGAGGATCACCTGGGTGACATGGACTTCAAGGTCGCCGGGAGCGCCGCCGGCGTCACCGCGCTGCAGATGGACATCAAGATCGAAGGCATCACCAAAGAGATCATGCAGGTGGCGCTGGCGCAGGCGCGCGAAGGCCGCATGCATATCCTGCAGAAGATGCAGGAGGCGATGACGGCGCCGCGCGGCGAACTGTCGGCATTCGCGCCGCGGATGATCAAGATGAAGATCAACCCGGAGAAGATCCGCGACGTGATCGGCAAGGGCGGCGCGGTGATCCGGGCGCTGACCGAGGAGACGGGCACGCAGATCGACATCGAGGACGACGGCACCATCATCATCGCCAGCGTGGACATGGAAAAGGGCCGCGAGGCGCAGCGTCGCATCGCCGAACTGACCGCCGAGGTCGAAGTCGGGAAGATCTACGACGGTACCGTGCTGCGCCTGCTCGATTTCGGCGCGATCGTGCAGA
>JBFGOX010000318.1:0-4144 GCA_041565015.1 Burkholderiaceae bacterium | reverse complement strand
GCCAAAACGGCGCCGCGGCGTGTAAGGTTGCGCCCGGCCCGTCGACTGCCCATGAATGAGATGACGTCAGACCCAGGAGAACGCGCTTGCACGCCACCCTGCCACTGCTGAAGGCGACCGACTTTCCCGCCATTCGCCGGCGGGCGGTCGAAACGATGCAGGTCAATCTCGGTTACACCTGCAACCAGACCTGCTTGCACTGCCATGTCAACGCGGGTCCGAACCGCAAGGAGCAGATGGATCGCGCGACGATCGATCTGGTGCTTGACGTGCTGGTCGCAAAGGACATCGCCAATCTCGACCTGACCGGCGGCGCGCCGGAACTGAATCGGCATTTCCGCGACCTGGTGCGGCAGGCGCGCTCGCGCGGCGTGCATGTCATCGACCGCTGCAACCTGACGATCCTGTTCGAACCGGGACAGGAAGACCTGGCACCTTTCCTGGCCGAGAACGACGTCGAAATCGTCGCCTCGCTGCCGTGCTATCTGGAGGACAACGTCGACCGGCAACGCGGCAGCGGCGTGTTCGACAAAAGCATCCGCGCCCTTCAGCAGCTCAATGCGCTCGGCTACGGCCGTGACGAAAGCCTGCCGTTGTCACTGGTGTTCAATCCGCAGGGGCCGTCGCTGCCGCCACCGCAGCCGGAACTCGAGGCCGACTACCGCCGCTTCCTCGGCGACAAATACGGAGTTGTCTTCACGCGGCTGCTGGCGCTGGCCAACATGCCGATTGCCCGCTTCGGCTCAACGCTGATCAGCAAGGGCCGCTTCCGCAGCTACATGGACACGCTGCGCGCGGCGCACCGGTCGCAGAACGTCGAGCACGTCATGTGCCGCTCGCTGGTCTCGGTCGACTGGCAGGGCTTCCTCTACGACTGCGACTTCAACCAGATGCTCGGCCTGCACCTGCACGAAGGCGCCGCGGTGCACGGCCGCATCCATCTCGAGGACTGGCTCGAAATGGACCTCGCGGACAATCCGATCGTCGTCGCCGATCATTGCTATGGTTGCACGGCCGGTCAGGGATCGAGCTGCGGCGGCGCGCTGGCCTGACGCCGGCGACCGGCGACGACAGGAAGAAGGAGGCGTTTGTTGGACGGCGAGCCGCGATTGCGAATGAGCGATGAGGCAGCGGCTGGCCGGCCGGGCCGGACCTGTCCACCGCACTACGGTTACTCGCCGAAAGTCTTCGCGCGGCCGGCCGATTTCGAGGCCGAGACGTTGTACGTGATCGGCGGCTTATACGGCAACCGGGTGGCGCTCGACGCGATCGATGCGGCCGCTGCTTGCGAGGCTGTGCCGCCGCGGCTGGTCTTCAACGGCGACTTCCACTGGTTCGATGCCGACGCGGCGCTGTTCGCCGAAGATCAGCGGCGCGTGCTCGCGCACGTCGCGCTGCGCGGCAACGTCGAAACCGAGATCGCCGGCGACGACTCGACGACGGGCTGCGGCTGCGCCTACCCCGAGTCGGTTCCCGACGACGATGTCGAACGCAGCAACCGCATTCTCGTCCGGCTGCGGGGGGTCGCGCTGGATGTCCCGCGCGCGCGCGAGGAACTCGCGGCGCTGCCGATGCACGGCGTGGCCGCCGTGGGTTCGCTGCGCATCGGCATCGTGCACGGCGATGCCTGGTCGCTGGCCGGCTGGCGCTTCGCGCACGATGGGCTGCACGATGCGGCCAACGATCTGTCCGTCGAGCGCGCGCTCGAACTCGGCGCCGTCGACGGATTCGCCTGCAGCCATACCTGCCTGCCGGCGCTGCGCAGCTACTCGCGCGGCTTCGTGATCAACAACGGCGCAGCGGGCATGGCGAACTTCGAAGGCTCCGCCGCCGGCATGATCACCCGCATCAGCACACGCGCCTTGCCGACGGCGCTCGCCTGTCGGCGTCTTTACGGCCTGTACGAACGCGGTGTCTGGATCGACGCGCTGCGCGTCGAATTCGATCTCGCCGCGTGGCTGCCAATATTCGATCGGGTCTGGCCAGCCGCCTCGCCGGCAGCGCTTTCCTATCGCTCGCGCATCGCCGGCGGTCCCGCATTCACGGTGGCGCAGGCGCTCGGCCGCGCCGCCCTGCCCTCGCACTGCGCAATCGCCGCGTAAGACAATCGTCGCTGCAGCGACTAGAAGGCGATTGATGACGTTGCGCCACGCGATACGCGGCGCGGCGGCTGAACATTCCGGAGGAACCCATGGACAGGAAAAAACTGCTGCTGGCTCTCGTGGTCGTCGCCGCGATTGCAGCGTTCTTCATCTTCGATTTGAAGCAGTACCTGAGCCGCGAGTTCTTCCTCGCCAACAAGGCGGCGATCGACGCGTATTTCGCCGACAACCCATGGCAGACGGCCGGCCTGTACTTCGTCATCTATGTCGCCGTCACCTCGTTGAGCCTGCCCGGCGCCGCGATCATGACGCTGGCCGGCGGCGCGATCTTCGGGCTCGTGACCGGCACCATCCTGGTGTCGTTCGCCTCATCGATCGGCGCCACGCTGGCGTTCCTCGTTTCGCGTTTTCTGTTGCGCGACTGGGTGCAGTCGAAGGTCGGCGAGCGGCTGAAGCCGATCAACGAAGGCGTGGCCAGGGAAGGCGCGTTCTATCTTTTCGCACTGCGGCTGGTGCCGCTGTTCCCGTTCTGGCTGATCAACCTGGCGATGGGCCTCACCTCGCTGCCGACGCGCACGTTCTACTGGGTCAGCCAGCTTGGCATGCTCGCCGGCACGATCGTCTACGTCTACGCCGGCACGCAACTCGGCGAACTCAAGATCTCGGCCGGCCTGATCTTCGCGTTCGTGCTGCTCGGCATCTTCCCGCTCATCGCCAAGAAAGTGCTCGACCTGCTGAAGGCACGCAAGGTCTACGCGAAGTGGGCCGGCAAGCGCCCGGCGAAATACGACTACAACATGGTCGTGATCGGCGCCGGGTCCGCCGGACTCGTCTCGGCCTACATCGCCGCCGCGACGAAGGCCAAGGTGGCGCTGGTCGAGAAGCACCGCATGGGCGGCGACTGCCTGAACACCGGCTGCGTGCCGAGCAAGGCGATCATCCGCTCGGCCAAGCTGCTGTCGCACATCAAGCGGGCGAAGGAGATCGGCATCGCGCACGCCGAGGCGAAATTCAGCTTCGCCGACGTGATGGAGCGCGTGGCACGCGTGGTGAAGACCGTCGAGCCGCACGACTCGGTCGAGCGCTACAGCAAGCTGGGCGTTGACTGCGTCGAAGGCACGGCGAAGATCACCTCGCCGTGGACGGTCGAGGTGGGCACCGCCAACGGCAGGAAGACGCTGACGACGAAGAACATCGTCATCGCCGCCGGCGCGCGCCCGTTCGTGCCGCCGATCCCCGGCATCGACGAGGTCGGCTACCTGACCTCCGACAACGTGTGGGACCTGCGCGAGCAGCCGAAGCGCATGGTCGTGCTCGGCGGCGGGCCGATCGGCTGCGAACTGACGCAGACCTTCGCCCGGCTGGGCTCGGAAGTCACGCAGGTCGAGATGCTGCCGCGGATCATGATCCGCGAGGACCCCGAGGTGTCCGAACTGGTGCGCAAGCGCTTCGAGGAGGAAGGCGTGCGCGTGCTGATCAACCACAAGGCCAAGCAGTTCCTGGTCGAAAACGGCGAGAAGATACTCGTCGCCGAACAGGCGGACGACAAGGGCGGCATCAGGGAAGTGCGCATCCCCTTTGACGCCGTGCTGGTCGCTGTCGGCCGCATCGCCAACACCGCCGGCTACGGGCTGGAGGAACTCGGCATCGGCACGACCAAGGCGCGAACGGTCGAGACCGACGACTACCTGCAGACCATCTATCCGAACATCTTCGCCTGCGGCGACGTCGCCGGCCCCTACCAGTTCACGCACACCGCCGCCCACCAGGCGTGGTTCGCGGCCGTCAATGCGCTGTTCGGCACCTTCCGCCGCTTCAAGGCCGACTATCGCGTGATCCCCTGGGCTACGTTCGTCGAGCCCGAGGTCGCGCGCGTCGGCCTGAACGAGCAGGAGGCGAAGGAGAAAAAGATTGCCCACCAGGTCACCGTCTACGGCATCGACGACCTCGACCGGGCGATCGCCGACGGCAAGGACTACGGGGTGGTGAAGGTTCTGACCGTGCCGGGCAAGGACAGGATCCTGGGCGCCACGATCGTCGGT
>JBFGOX010000317.1:0-4156 GCA_041565015.1 Burkholderiaceae bacterium | reverse complement strand
CGAACTGCCGTATCGCGTCGTCGCGCTGTGCACCGGCGACATGGGCTTCGGCGCCGCCAAGACTTACGACCTCGAGGTCTGGCTGCCGGCGCAGGAAACCTATCGTGAGATCTCCTCGGTGTCGAACTGCGAGGCCTTCCAGGCGCGGCGCATGCAGGCGCGCTTCCGCAACGCGCAGGGCAAGGTCGAACTGGTGCACACGCTGAACGGTTCGGGCCTCGCGGTCGGCCGCACGCTGGTGGCGGTGCTCGAGAACTACCAGCAGGCCGACGGCAGCGTGACGGTTCCCTCGGCGCTGCGGCCGTTTATGGACGGCCTGGCGCGAATCGACCCGAGCGCCTGAGATACAATTCGCGCCCTCGCGAATCGACCGTCGCGAGCGCACGCGCAGGAAGGGTGGCAGAGTGGTCGAATGCGCCGGATTCGAAATCCGGTGATGCGCATTGCGTATCCGTGGGTTCGAATCCCACCCCTTCCGCCAAGCTCTCCGCTTTCGTGCGGGTTGCTGATACGACGTCTGCAGTCGGCGGTTTTCGGGGAATCGTTGGTGGCGTCCCATCGATGGCCGATCGTGGCATGCACACCCGATGCGAACCCACTGAGCAGTTCTCTGCGATCGCTTTCGATCTTGTTCACTTGGCGCGAGTGACGGGCCCCGCAGCAGCGGGGCCAGGGCGAACCGGTTGCGGCTCAGTGCCTGTGGCAGCGGAGTAGGCCTGACCCGACAGCCTGCCGGGTCGTGATCAGATCGTCCGCCAGAAGCTGTCGCGGACCGAGCCGGCCAGGAACGTGTCGCTGTGCTTGGCCGTGAGTTCCATGTACGCCTTGTCGGCAACCAGCTTGGCGGTCAGCGCCTCCCATTGCGCCAGGCTCTCGTAGCGCGTGTGCCACGCAATGCGAGCGGGATTGCCGCCGATGGGCATCAGCACTTCGAGCGTCACGCCGTGCTTGTCCTTGATGTACTTGGCGACCTGATGGCCGAAGGCAATCGCACTGCTGGTTTTGCCAGGTGCAATCGAGGCGGTACGGGTAATCGCGATCATCGCTGTCTCCTCTTCAATGAATGGGCGCCTCTCAGCGGCGTGGACAGGCCACGCACGCAGTGAGTATCCGAGCAACACGCCGGAGCCGATCCCGCCGCCCATCGATTGACGCGAACGTGGCACTACCGGCAGCAGTTTCCGAGGCCGTGCCTGCAAGCCAGCGTGCGTTATGGAGGAGTTGGAACTGGGGCGAGAAGACGTGCAGCACGGCGCAAACAACAAGCCCCGCCAAGGCGAGGCTGTCCTGACGAGCCACCGTCGTTTCGTGCTGGTCGCACTTCTTTCTTCTTGCGGTTGCGCGCCCAGATGACGAGGCCAGCCGCGGCGCCCATCGCCAACAATGGCAGTACGCCGGGTTCAGGAACAGTACCTGGCATTGCCGAGGCATGCTGCGTAGTCAGTGCAAGTGCGATGGCGACCGCCAGTGGCTTCATGTTCAGACTCCCAGACGTCAATGACGGGCAGACCCGTGAAAAGGTCCGACTGGGCCAGTTTCAAGCGTGGCAGATCGGGCAAGGTCGGAACGTACGCATTGACCCCGTCTGTGCTCTCGAATGCGGACGAAAGCGATTTTGCAGTTCTCGTGCCAAGAAACGCGGTTCGATTCGAATGAACTGTTTGCCGCGCCGGCGGGAACGCCCATCGGCGAAAGTGTAATTTTTGCTGACAGTTGTTCGCGGTGGCAGGTCTTTGTCTGAGCAGAAAAGGTCGACCGCGCGCGAGCCGTGGGGGTGTTCAGCGGTCCGCACCAGACTGCAACGCGCTGCCGCAGACGATGTGGCCGTCGCTCCGTCACTCGGCCGAAGATGCCTTCGCGAGCACGTTGCTGAGCGCCTGGATGTGTTCCAGCGCCTTCTCGCGCTCGTCCTGGTGCAGCGAGACTTCATCGTGCAGTTGGCGGATCGACATGCCGGCGCGAACAAATGCCGGCGGCGCCTTCGGCAGCATGTACTCGTGCAAGTAGCGGGAAACGGCCGTTTCCACGCGCTGCCGCTGCAGCGGCGCAAATTCGGTGAAGTAACCCTGGTTGACCTTGCACTGCAGGTACTGCGACGGCGACATCGCGTTCTCATTAACAGGCACCGACACCATCTCCTTGTCGCCCGCCGCCGTCGTTGCCGTGACCACCAGCAGGTCAGGCCGCATGCCGGCGACGACTTCCGTGCCGCCGCCGACGATTACCTGGTAGCTGACCGTCGTCGACTGCGCCGACGCCGTTGACGTAAATTCGACGATGCGGCGATAACTGGCAGACTGGGCCCGCCACCAGTTGAAGGCGTCGGCAACGAAGCGCCCGGTGACCGTGTTCTCGGCCGGCTTGGATGCGGTCCGCTGCGCCTCGGCCTGCTGCTGGATCTGGTAGGTGATGATCGGCGTGACCTGCCAGATGCCGATCAGGGCGACGACGAACATGCCGATCGTCGCGCTGGCCTGCAGCCACGCGGCGATCAGGATCGAGCGGTCTTTCGTCGGCAGTTCTTTCCACGGCATGGCAGCCTCCATCAGCCACGACAGCCGAACCACGGGCAAGCGCTCATTAGCCCTCAAAACACAGCATGCACCGACGGCCGTGCCGGGAGTTGCGTTGCGGCAAAGCGCCGTCTCATGTTCGGACAATTGCGCCGCCATGGAAGCGGCTGGCTACGGGTCGCTCTGGCGGCTTTGTCCGCAGAACGCTTCCCCAAAGCCTGTCGCGAAACGCCGGGTCGACAAGAAGGCAGTCCGACGCAGATCGCCTGAAAGGCGCGCATCAGCGCAGCCGCCGCCGTCGTCATCGCAGGCCGCTTTTTGCCCGTCGGCAGCGCGGCGAGTAGTGCGCCGCGCTGCTCATCACAGTTCCGGCCAATCCTGGCCTGCCAGGATCGTTGGCCAGACGCTCACTTGACCACGCGCCGACCCCAGCGCTGCCGCGCGAAGGCGCTCCAAGTTTCCCTTGCCGAGGATCGTCGACGTTGAAGACCACGAAAGCCTTTGCCCCTAACGTACTCAGGGATTGCTGCACTGCGCGTGTCTTCCGCACCGCTTACGGGCTATGGCGCTGCAGCGCACCAAGAAGATCGGCTCACTTGTAAGGTTGAAGTAAGCCGACCTGCCTATGTTTCACCCTGCACAAAAAAGTACAGCGGGTAAGTACAGCGGGTCGCCGCGCGCGGCCAGGGACAGGGGACCATGGCAAACATCGAATCCGTACTGCAGGAAAAGCGCGTCTTCGAACCGAACCCGGAGTTCGTCAAGTCGGCGAACGTGTCCGGCATGGATGCGTACCGCAAGCTGTGCGCCGACGCCGAGCGCGATTTCACCGGCTTCTGGGGCAAGCTCGCCAAGGAACACGTTGCCTGGCACAAGCCATTCACGCAGGTGCTCGACGAGTCGAACGCGCCGTTCTACAAGTGGTTTGCTGACGGGCAACTGAACGCGTCGTACAACTGCCTCGACGTGCAGGTGGACAAAGGCAACGGCGAGAAGACGGCGATCGTCTTCGAGGCCGACGACGGCAAGGTCACGAAGATCAATTACAAGGACCTGCTGGCCAAGGTCTGCCAGTTCGCCAATGGCATCAAGGCGCTCGGATTCAAGAAGGGCGAGCGCGCGATCATCTACATGCCGATGTCGATCGAGGTCGTGATCGCGATGCAGGCCTGCGCGCGGCTGGGCATCACGCACTCGGTCGTCTTTGGCGGCTTCTCGGCCAAGAGCGTTCAGGAGCGGATCGTCGACGCCGGCGCGACATTGCTGATCTGCGCCGACGAGCAGATGCGCGGCGGCAAGGCCATCCCGCTGAAGCCGGCGATCGAAGAGGCGTTCGCGATCGGCGGCTGCGACGCCGTGCGCAAGGTCATCGTCTACAAGCGCACCGGCGGCAACGTTGCCTTCAACGACAAGCGCGACGTGTGGATGCACGACGTGATGGCCGGGCAGGCCAGCACCTGCGAGCCCGAGTGGGTCGACGCCGAGCATCCGCTCTTCATCCTGTACACGTCGGGCTCGACCGGCAAGCCGAAGGGCGTGCAGCACTCCACTGGCGGTTACCTGCTGTGGGCAGCGCTGACGATGAAGTGGACCTTCGACATCAAGCCGTCGGACGTCTTCTGGTGTACGGCCGACGTGGGCTG
>JBFGOX010000316.1:0-4158 GCA_041565015.1 Burkholderiaceae bacterium | reverse complement strand
TCTCGGCCAGCCGCTGCTCATCGCGTGCCGGATCGGCGCGGACCTTGTCGAGCCGCAGCGCGATCGCCTTCAGATAGCGCGGATACTGCGCCAGCTGTGTCGCCGGCGTGCCGGTGATGAAACCACGCGGAAACAGCCGCGCCAGCTGCTGTTCGATGTCGGCACAGGCCCCGGAAAAACTGCGTGCACCGGCAAGTTTCTTTTGCGTGGCTGCCGCCTCCTGAACGATGGACATCAGCAGCCGGGCGATTTCCTGCGCGATCAGGCTGAGCTTTCCGCGCGCCTCGTCGCGGCGGGCAATGAAGGCCGCGCGGTCTGCCGGCCACGGCTCGCCAAGCGCGGTGCGGTCGAGCGCCGCATCGATGACCTCGCTGCGCAGCACCTCGAAACTCGGCAGCGCCTGTGCCAGCGCCGGCACCGTGCCGGCCTGCATCTGCACGGTCTGCAGGCCGGCAAGTGATTTTTCGATGAACTTCACCTGCTCCTTCAGTTGCAGGCGGAACAGCCGGCGCAGGCCATGCTGCTGCGCCGCGCGCGCCTGCTGCGGATCGTCGAAGACCTCCAGTTCGCAGTGCTCCTGCTTGTCGACCAGCGCCGGAAAGCCGACCAACGTCTGCCCGCCACGGCGGATTTCGAGCAGTTCGGGCAGTTCGCCGAAGTCCCAGTCGGTGATTTCGCGCTGCAGTTCGGGCGCCACTTCGGCGCTGCGTTCGGCCACCGCCTGGAAGCTCTTCTGCGCCTGGCCGCCGAGCTCGGCGCGCAGCTGCGGCAGGCTGCGGCCCATCGCCAGCTGCCGGCCGTGCTCGTCGACGACCTTGAAGTTCATCGACAGGTGCGCCGGCAGTGTCTCGCGCTTGAAATCCTCGGCGCGACAGGCGAGCGACTTCTGCTCGCGCAGATCGTCGATCAATGCCTCGACGAGCGCTCGTCCTTCTTCGACCCCGCTGCCGCGGCGTTCGGCGAAGCCGGCGGCGTACTCCGGCAGCGGCACGCAGTGCCGGCGCAGCTTCTGCGGCAGCGATTTGAGCAGCAGGTGCGCCTTTTCCTTCAGCATGCCGGGCACCAGCCAGTCGCAGCGCGCCTCGTCGACCTGATTCAGTGCAAACAAGGGCACCGTCAGCGTGGCGCCGTCGCGCGGGCTGCCCGGCTCGAAGTGGTAAGTCAGGGCCATGGCCACGCCGCGCATCTCGATTGATTTCGGGAACAGCTCGGTGGTCACGCCGGCAGCCTCGTGCCGCATCAGCTCGTCGCGCGAGAGAAAGAGCAGCTTCGGATCTGCTCTCTCCGCCTGCGCCCGCCACTTCTCGAACTGTGCGCCGGTGCAGATATCGGCCGGCAGCAGGTTCTCGTAGAAGGCGAAGATCAAGTGGTCGTCGACCAGCACGTCGGGCCGCCGCGTCTTGTGCTCGAGCTCGCGGATTTCGCGCACGAGCTTGCGGTTGTGCGCGAGGAATGGCGCCCGTGTGTCGAACTCGCCGTCGACCAGCGCCGCGCGGATGAATAGCTCGCGCGCCGCCTTTGGCTCGAGCGGGCCGAAGTGCACGCGCCGCTGCTGGTAGACGGTCAGTCCATACAGCGTGGCGCGCTCGAAGGCCATGACCTGCGCCGGCTTCTTCTCCCAGTGGGGATCGGCGTGCGACTTCTTCAGCAGATGGCTGCCCACGCGCTCGATCCATTCCGGCTCGATGCTGGCCACCGTGCGCGCAAACAGGCGCGACGTTTCGACCAGCTCCGCGGCCATCAGCCAGCGGCCAGCCTTCTTCACCAGCGGCGAACCCGGCCAGACGTAGAACTTGATGCCGCGCGCGCCAGCGTAGGCGGGCGGGCCGCTGCGCGCATGGCCTTCGGCGTCGAGCACGCGCGTGCCGACGTTGCCGAGCAGTCCGGCGAGCAGCGCCAAATGCACGGCCTCGAAAGCCGGCGCCTGCGCCAGGTCGAGCGGCGCATTGGGCTTCCAGCCCAGTTCGGCGGCGAGCAGGGTGAGTTGCCCGTGCACGTCGCGCCATTCGCGGATGCGGCGCGCCGACAGGAAATTCTGATGCAGCTCGTCGGTCAGCTTGCGGTTCGACTTCTTGTGCTCGATCCGTTCGTGGACGAAGTTCCACAGCTTCACGAACGACAGGAAGTCCGAGCGGTCGTCGGAAAACTTGCGGTGCGCGCTGTCGGCCGCCTCCTGCGCCGACAGCGGCCGCTCGCGCGGGTCCTGCACCGACAGCGCGGCGGCGATGATGAGCACCTCGTGCAGGCAGTTGCGTTCGCGTGCCGCCAGCAGCATGCGGCCGACGCGCGGATCGACCGGCAGCTTCGCCAGTTCGTGGCCGACCGGCGTCAGTTCGTTGCGATCGTCGACCGCGTTCAGTTCGGCCAGGAGCTGGTAACCGTCGGCGATCGCGCGCGCCGGCGGCGGCTCGACGAACGGAAACTCGCCGACCTCGCCCAGGTGCAGCGACTTCATGCGCAGGATCACCGCGGCCAGCGACGAACGCAGGATCTCCGGATCGGTGAACTTCGGCCGCTGGTTGAATTGCGCTTCGTCGTACAGACGGACGCAGATGCCATCACTGAGGCGGCCGCAGCGCCCGGCACGCTGATTCGCGGCCGCCTGCGCGATCGGCTCGATGCGCAACTGCTCGACCTTGTTGCGATACGAGTAGCGCTTCACCCGCGCCAGGCCGGTGTCGACGACGTAGCGGATGCCCGGCACCGTCAGCGATGTTTCGGCGACGTTGGTCGCCAGCACGATTCGGCGGCCCGAGGTGCCCGTCCTGAACACGCGCTCCTGATCCTCGACCGAAAGCCGCGCGTACAGCGGCAGGATCTCGGTGGCGGGAGGATGGTGCTTGCGCAACGCCTCGGCGGCCTCACGGATTTCGCGCTCGCCCGGCAGGAACACCAGCACGTCGCCGCGGCCGGCGCGCGCGCATTCGTCGACGGCATCGACGACGCCGTCCATCAGCGTGCGGTCGTCGGCGTCGTCCTCGTCGCGATATGGCCGGTAGCGCACTTCGACCGGATAGAGGCGCCCGGAGACATTGATCACCGGCGCCGGCACGCCGTCGCGGCCGAAATGCGCGGCAAAGCGCTCGGCGTCGATCGTCGCCGAAGTGATGATCAGCTTCAGGTCCGGACGGCGCGGCAGAAGCTGCTTCAGGTAGCCGAGCAGAAAGTCGATGTTCAGCGACCGTTCGTGCGCCTCGTCGATGATGATCGTGTCGTAGGCCGACAGCCGCGCATCGGTCTGCGTCTCGGCGAGCAGGATGCCGTCGGTCATCAGCTTGATCGATGCGCCCGGCCGCGTGCGGTCTGTGAAGCGCACCTTGTAGCCGACCACCTCGCCCGGCGGCGTGTTCAGTTCCTGCGCAATGCGACGGGCGACCGTCGAGGCGGCGATGCGCCGCGGCTGCGTATGGCCGATCAACGCGTGTGCCCCGCGGCCGAGCTCGAGACAGATTTTCGGCAGCTGTGTCGTCTTGCCCGATCCGGTCTCGCCGCAGACGATGACGATCTGATTCGCCGCGATCGCGCGTGCGATCTCGTCGCGCCGGTGGCTGACCGGCAGTTCGGCGGGGAAAACGATCGCTGGGATCGGGTTGCGCGCATGCGCGCGCTGCTCGGCGAGTGACATCCGGTGATGCGCCAGCAGCGACGCCCGCTGGCGCTGACGACGGCAAGGATCGGCGGCGATTATAGGAAGCGGCGGTCGCCGCCCGCGACGTCAGCCGGGGCTAAGGCCCGTGTCGCGCCGGCAACTCGACCGGTGACCGGGATTCGGTTACGTTGCGGAACCATGTCTACCGTTGAAGGCCCCTGCAGATGAAACCGATCTTGATCGTCACCGGCGGCAGCCGCGGCATCGGCGCCGCCACTGCGCGGCTGGCGGCGCAGCGAGGCTATCGCGTAGGCCTCAGCTACAAAAGCAGCGGCGACGCCGCGGCAGCCTTGGTGAGCGAGATCGAAAAGGCCGGCGGCGAGGCGATTGCCGTCGCCGCCGATGTCGCCGTCGAGTCCGACGTGCGGCGGCTGTTCGATGAAGTCGATCGGCGCTTCGGCCCCGTGAACGCGCTGGTGAACAACGCCGGCATACTCGAGCGGCAGATGCGCGTCGACGAAATGGACGTCGGCCGCATCGAGCGGGTGTTCGCCACCAACGTGGTCGGC
>JBFGOX010000315.1:0-4176 GCA_041565015.1 Burkholderiaceae bacterium | reverse complement strand
CGTCGGCGATGATCGGCACGATGCGCGGCCCAAGTGCCGGGTCCTTGAGCAGTGCTGAGGCCATGCGCACGAAGGCCATCGTCGTCGACATCTCCTTGCCGTTGGCTTCCAGCGCGAACCGGGCGAATGCCTCGACGGCCGGGATCGCCAGCGGCTCGGCCGTGCGCACGCGCACCGGCAGGTAGCCGCCAAGCTTGGCGCGCCGCGCGTGCAGGTACTTCATCTCGGGGCTGTCGGCCGGCGGGCGCACGAACTCACAGTCCTCGACCTGCGCATCGGTCAGCGGCAGCGCGAAACGGTCGCGAAATTCGCGCAACTGCTCGGCATCGAGCTTCTTCTGCTGGTGCGTGGTCATCCGGCCCTGGCCGGCGGTGCCCATGCCGTAACCCTTTTTCGTCTTGGCCAGGATCACCGTGGGCTGGCCGCGGTGGCGCACCGCGTGCCAGTAGGCGGCGAAGATCTTCACCGGATCGTGGCCGCCGCGCCGCAGCCGATCGATGTCGTCGTCCGACAGGTGCGCAACCAGTTGCGCCAGTTCGGGATACTTGGCGAAGAAGTGCTCGCGGTTGAACAGCCCGTCGGTGGCGGCCAGCTGCTGGAACTCGCCGTCGACCGTTTCGTGAAACGCGCGCAGCAACAGGCCGTGCTCGTCGCGCGCGAACAGCGGGTCCCAGTCCGAGCCCCACAGCAGCTTGATGACGTTCCAGCCGGCGCCCGCGTACAGGCCCTCGAGCTCCTGGATGATCGAGCCGTTGCCGCGCACCGGGCCGTCGAGCCGCTGCAGATTGCAGTTGACGACGAAGACCAGGTTGTCGAGCCCTTCGCGCGCGGCCAGCGACAGCCCGGCCAGCGACTCCGGCTCGTCCATTTCGCCGTCGCCGACGAAGGCCCAGATCTTGCGGCCATGCGTGGCGCCGAGCCCGCGATGCTCGAGGTAGCGCATGAAGCGCGCCTGGTAGATCGCGAACAGCGGTCCCAGCCCCATCGAGCCGGTCGGAAACTGCCAGAAGTCCGGCATCAACCTCGGATGCGGATACGAGCTGAGCCCTTTGCCGCCGGTTTCGCGGCGATAGTTGTCGAGTTGCTCGGCGGAAAGCCGACCTTCGAGAAACGCGCGTGAATACACGCCCGGCGCCGAATGCGGCTGCAGGTACACGAGATCACCTTGCTGGCCGGCGCGGAAGAAGTGGTTGAAGCCGACTTCGAACAGCTCCGCCGCCGACGCATAGCTGGCGATGTGGCCGCCGAGTTCGCCGCTGGCCCGGTTGGCGCGCACGACCAGCGCCAGCGCGTTCCAGCGCACCAGCGCCATCAGTCGCGCTTCGATCTCGAGGTTGCCCTGGTACGGCGGCTGCTCGGCCAGGCTGATGGTGTTGATGTACGGTGTATTGGCGACGGTGGGCAACTGCACGCGGTGCCGCCGCGCATGCTGCACCAGTTTCTGCAACAGGAAGGTCGCGCGCTCGGGGCTCGACTCGTGGATCACCGCGTCCAGCGCATCGAGCCACTCGCGCGTTTCCTGCGGATCGGCATCGGCCTCGGGCAGCCGCCACGAGGCGATCGGGGACAGCCGGGCGAGATCGTCGTGTTTCATGGTGCAGCACCTGGAACGGCGATGCGAGCGATTATCGCGCCCGCCGCGCGGCGAGCGGCAAAACGATCTAGCTCGCTTTTTCCGGCGGCAGGAACAGCGCCGGGTCGACCGCGGTGGCGTTCAGGTAGACACTGAAGTGCAGGTGCGGGCCGGTCACGCGCCCGGTCGCGCCGACCGTGCCGAGCATTTTGCCCGCCGACAGACGATCGCCGACCGCAGCGTCGATCCGGTCGAGATGGCAGTACAGCGTGAGGAAACCCTGGCCGTGGTCGACGATCACCGTGTTGCCGTTGAAGAAATAGTCGCTGGTGTCAATGACGTGGCCGCTGCCGGCGGCAGCGACCGGCGTGCCGGTCGGGGCGGCGATGTCCATGCCGCTGTGCGGATTGCGTGCCTCGCCGTTGAAGACGCGGCGCAGTCCGAACGAAGACGAGCGCCGTCCCGGCGTCGGCACAAGCAGCCGCAACGACGCCGGTGCGCTGTCGGACCAGCGGGCAAGCAGCGAGCGAAGGTGCATGCGTTCGCGTTCGTGCCGCGCCAGGTCCTCGGCCGAGAGATGAACGTGGCGCGGCGCGACGTTCAGGTGCTGGACTGCGTACTGCTTCGGCTGCACGGCTACCAGAATCTCACGCGTGCCGTCGTCGCTTTCGACCTGCACCGCAATCGGCGATCCCGGCTTCACGTCGAGTCCGATGCCGACCAGCGCCAGCCAGTTCGACGCGCTGCGCACCACGAGTGCGCGCTGGCCATCGACACTGACGCGAGGCGCGGCGGGCGAATCGCCGAGTTCGATGCGCGCCACGCCTCCGGGAACGACGGCGATTCGCGGCAGCAGCGGCGGCGTCGTGGCGAAAACCCGGGCCGGCAGCGCACAGGCGGCGGGCAGACCAAGAATCAGACTACGGCGTTGCATGCCCGGGATGCTAAACGTTCTCGCGCGTCATCCGTCCGCGCGATCGGACGCGATGCGGGCAGCCCGAGCGCTGCCGCGATAATGCGCGGATGAACGCAATGAATACGATCACCCTGACGCGCCCCGACGACTGGCACCTGCACCTGCGCGATGGCGCCGCGATGGCCGACGTGCTGCCGTTCACCGCGCGGCAGTTCGGACGCGCGATCGTGATGCCGAATTTGAAGCCGCCGGTGACGACGGTTGCGCTCGCGGCCGAATACCGGGCGCGCGTACTTCGCGCATTGCCGCCGGCAGCGAACTTCGAGCCCTTGATGACGCTGTATCTGACGGATAACACCAGCGCCGAGGAAATCCGTCGCGCCAAGGCGAGTGGCTTCGTGCATGGCGTGAAGCTGTATCCGGCTGGCGCGACGACGCACTCGGACGCCGGCGTCACCGATCTGCGCAAATGCAAGATTGCGTTGGAGACGATGCAGCGCGAGGGCCTGCCGCTGCTGATCCATGGCGAGGTCACTGACCCGCAGGTCGACGTCTTCGACCGCGAAAGCCGTTTCATCGATGACGTGCTGGTGCCACTGCGACGCGGTTTTCCGGGGCTGCGCGTGGTGCTCGAACACATCACGACGCGGGCAGCCGCGCAGTACGTCGCTGAGGCCGAAGGCCGCATCGCCGCGACGATCACGGCACATCACCTGCTGTTCAACCGCAACGCGATCTTCCTCACGCCGGAAGGCCGGGCCGGCGTGCGTCCGCACTACTACTGCTTGCCGGTGCTCAAGCGCGAGGCGCACCGGCAGGCGCTGCTCGCGGCCGCCACCGGCGATAACGCGCGGTTTTTTCTCGGCACCGACAGCGCGCCACATCCGAAGGGCGACAAGGAGAACGCCTGCGGCTGCGCCGGGTGCTTCACCGCCGCCAGCGCGATCGAACTTTATGCGCTGGCCTTCGAGCAGGCAGGTGCGCTGCACCGGCTCGAGGAGTTCGCAAGTTTTCGTGGCGCCGATTTCTACGAGCTGCCGCGCAATACGGGAACGATCACGCTGCAGCGGCGCAGCTGGACAGTGCCCGACGAACTGAAATTTGGCGACGCCACGCTCGTACCCCTTTGTGCCGGCGATTCGCTGCCGTGGCAACTGGCGGACTGAGCAATCTGCGGATTGACTGGAAGGCGCCGTGGCTGGGGCCACTGCGCGACTTGCGCCCTCATGTCGAGCGCGCCGACTGGCGCGCCGCTCTGACCGCTGCCGCGCGCGAACGCAATGCCTGCACGGCGCAGGGACTGCCGATCGAGTTCGTCGGCGCCGACGATGCCGGGGCGTGCGCCTATGAGACACACATCGCCAGGACCGGCCGCGTACCGACGCGCGACAACGCGCACGATCTGTTCAACGCGCTGATCTGGGTCGCCTTGCCGCGGACGAAAGCCGCGTTGAATGCGCGCCAGGCCGAGGAACTGGCCCGCGACGGCGTGCGCGCGACGCGCGGGGCGGTCCGCGATGCGGCCACGTTGATCGACGAGAGCGGCCTGCTGCTGGCTGCCGATACGCAAGCCGCCGACGCGCTCGCCCGGCTCGACTGGCCCTGGTTGTTCGGCACGCAGCGCGCGCGCTGGGGCCGTGACTGGCAGCCGATCGCCTTCGGCCACGCGCTGATCGAAAAGCTGCTG
>JBFGOX010000314.1:0-4184 GCA_041565015.1 Burkholderiaceae bacterium | reverse complement strand
GGACAGCGAAATCGTGAAGCGTTCCATGGTGCATCCTGCCGATGTTGTCGATTGTCGCGCCGGCTTCAGCGCGCGGCCCGTGCCCTGGGCAGCGGACGAATGATGCCGGCGCAATGGCCGATCGAGCCAGCCGCCACGAGCCCGAAATCCTGCGGAACCGCAAGCAGGAAAGCCGCCGGGGCGCCGATCAGGCTCAAGGGGCCGAACCTAGGACAGGCGCCGCGGTCCGGCGCGATGCACGGCCAGGTGCAGCGGCGTCCACGCGTGCGGGACCTTGTGGACGAAGTTCGAGCGGGCGTAGTGGTAGCTGGGGTCGAAGCCGTAGAAGTTCCGTCGCAGCTGCGCCAGTTCTTCCTCGCGGTAGCTGGCCAGCGGCTTTTGCGTTTCATCGCGCAGGCGGCATTCGCGCTTGGCCGCGATGCGCAGCGCGTGCGCGTCGTCGCTCGCCAGCCCGATGGCGCGTTCGATGACGGCACGCATGAAGCCGTCGCGATCGACCTGCAGCAAGGCATCGACCAGGCCGAGCGAGCGCGCCTGCTCGCCGCTGATCGGCAGCCGGTTTTCCGTCACCGTACGCGGTGCATCGTGCTGCATGCGGCGCAGCAGCGTGTAGGTCCAGTATTCGGAGCCGTACAGGTTGCCCATGTTCTTGTAGTGCGGATTCAGCAGCACACCGGCCCGCGCCCACACTTCGTCGCAGGCCAGCGCCAGGAAGCAGCCGCCGGCGCCGGCATTGCCCTGCAGCGCGGCGACCGTGACGCGGTCCGTCGTCTCGAGGATCGCGCGGCAGACCTCGTCGATCGCCTCGATGTTGCGCATCGACTCGTCGGCGGGACTAGCCGCCGCTTCGATCACGTTAAGACTGATCCCGTTGCTGAAGTAGTCCGACCCGCCGGCCAGCACGATCGCCCGCGTCGGCCTCGCCAGGGCCTGCCGGTACGCGGCAAGCAGCCGTTCGCACTGGTCGGTCGACATCGCGCCGTTGTAGAAGGCGAAGTGCAGCACCCCGACGAGCGCGGCACCGGCACCGTGCTCGTCGTAGCGAATGTCGTCCGCGTCGCCGGCGTCCGGCAGCGCCGGGTGCTGATCGGGAAAGACGAGCGCCAGCGGCAGCTTGAAGGCTTCAGGCGCCGCGCGCCTGCCGTGGCCGACGAACACCGCACCGTCGACCGTGGCGCGCAACATGCCGCTGCCGGCGCGCGCGAACACGCGCCCCGGCGCAGCGCACGCGGCGTTCGCGGCTGCCCGCGCATCGAACAGGAACACGGGCACGCCGAACAGTTCGTCATGCACCCCTGGCGCGCCGTCGGCCGCTCGCAGCTTGCGCAGGACCGTGGCCGTGTCGTCGCGCGCCCAGTCGACGCGGCGCGTGTCCTGCCTCATCAGCGGCCGTGTCTTGCCCGGCACCCGCTGCGGCGTGAAGGTTCCCGATCGCACGCGATCGATCGCCGCCAGCACCGCCTCGACAGCGGCCTCCGTCACCTCGTTGCGATAAAGGCTCGACTTCGTCGCCGCGCGCAGCGCAAACGTCGCGCTCGCCCACACGGGCCCGGCGTCCATCTCGGCTTCGGCCTGCAGGACGGTGACGCCCCACTCGCGCACGTCGTCATGGATCGCCCAGTCGAGCGCAGAAGGCCCGCGGTCGCCGACGATGCCCGGATGAACGATCAGACACACATGCCGCTGCCAGACGCGGGCGGGGATCGCGCGCTTGAGGAACGGCGCGACGACGAGTTCCGGCCTGAACAGCGCAACGGCCTCCTCGGTCACGCTGTCGGCGATGTCGAACTCGACGCTCAGGTCGTGGCCGCGGGCGGCCAGTTCCACGAACAGCCGCTGGCTCAGGCTGTTGAAGCTGCGTGTGAGCAGCAGGATGCGCATGCTCAGTGCCGCCGCCCGCGCCTGGTCGATCGCGCGACCAGCAGCGGCGCGAACAGCATCAGCAGCAGACCGAGCAGCATCAGCCGGCCGGCCAGCAGATCGAAGTCGCCGGCTATATAGGCAATCGAATAGCCAATCACGTAGTAGCCGAAGGCGAACTCGAAGGCGACCGTCAGCGCGACCCATAGCGCGCCGATGCCGAGCAGTTCAGCCGTCGAGGCGCCTGCTCGCCAGCGGCGGGTCAGCCAGGCGACCGCCAGCACCAGCAGCGAGCCGACGGCGACACCGATCTGCCCGGCCCGGTGCAGGCCGACCGCAGGCGCCAGCAATGCCGTCCGCAGCACGCCATGCACGATCTCGACGCCGATGATCAGCACCCAGGCCAGAACCGCGCGTGCCCACATCAGCGTGTGACGATCTCAGCGCTCAGCAGATCCGCGGCAACTGGTCGCCGCTCAGCCAGTCGACGACACGACGGCCGCCGAAGCGCGTCTTCATCTGCACGAAACCATTGGCGTCGTCGACGACCTCGCCGATCAGCGCGCTGTCGGCCCCGAGCGGGTGCGCACGCATCGCCGCGAGCACGCGGCCGGCATCCTCGGCGGCGACGATCGCCACCAGCTTGCCCTCGTTGGCGACGTACAGCGGATCCAGCCCCAGGAACTCGCAGGCGGCCTCGACCTGCGGCCGGACCGGAATCGCGGCTTCGTCGAGCATCATGCCGACGCGCGACTGCTTCGCGATCTCGTTCAGCGTTGTCGCCAGCCCGCCACGCGTCGGGTCACTCAGCGCATGCAGGCCGCGCTGCGGGTCGCGCCGCATGTCCGCGCCGACGGCTTCGAGCATCGCCGCCACGAGCGTGTGCAGCGGCGCGCTGTCGGAGGCGATCTCCGAGGCAAAGGCGAGCGACTCGCGCACCGACATGATCGCCATGCCGTGATCGCCGATGCAGCCGGACAGCAGGATGCGGTCGCCGCTGCGCGCGCGGTCGCCGGACAGTTCGACACCCTCGGCGACGACCCCGACACCGGTGGTCGTGATGAACACGCCGTCGCCCTTGCCGCGCTCGACCACCTTCGTGTCGCCGGAGACGACCGGCACACCCGCCTCCCGCGCGGCGCGCGCCATCGAACCGACGATGCGCGCGAGATCGGCGAGCGGGAAACCTTCTTCGAGGATGAAGCCGGCCGCCAGGTACAGCGGCGTCGCGCCCATCATCGCGACATCGTTGATCGTGCCGTGCACGGCGAGCGCGCCGATGTCGCCGCCGGGGAAGACGAGCGGCGAGACGACATGACTGTCGGTGGCCATCACCACGCGGCTGGACGCAAGCCGCAGGCGGGCGCCGTCGTTGCCCTGGGCAAGGAACTCGTTGGCGAAGGCGGGGGCGAACAGCTGTTCGATCAGCTGTGCCATGGCCCGCCCGCCGCTGCCGTGCGCAAGCTCGATGCGGCCGTGCTTGAGATCGAGCGCACGGGCGTAGCCGGCCTTGACGGGCTTGTTCACTCGCCCTTGGTCCATCGGCGGGCACCGGATCGATCCCGGGTGCGCAGGATCGTGCGAGCGAGGCGCAGGCGACGCGCGTCCGGCTGCGCGCTGTAGCCGCCGCTCACGCTGCCTCCGTCACCGCGGTTTCCCTGAAGCGGCCGTACGAGTAGTACGCCGCGCACGCCCCTTCGCTCGACACCATGCACGAGCCGATGGGATCGTCCGGCGTGCAGACGGTGCCGAAGATGCGGCAGTCGCGCGGGTGCTTCACCCCGCGCAGGATCGCGCCGCACTCGCAGGCCCTGTTGTCGGCGACGCGCCGGGTCTGCAGCGCGAACTTGCGTTCAGCGTCGAATGCAGCGTACGGCGCGCGGATCGCCAGCGCCGAATACGGCACCTCACCCAGGCCCCGCCACTCGAAGGATCGCCGCAGTTCGAACACGTCGCTGACCAGCGCCTGGGCCTTGACGTTGCCGTCGCGCGCGACCGCGCGCGTGAACTCGTTCTCGACCTCGGCGCGATCGTCGTTGACCTGCCGCACCAGCATCAGGATCGCCTGCATCACGTCGAGCGGCTCGAAGCCGGCGATCACCACCGGCTTGCGGTACTCGCTGGCGAAATGCTCGTACGGCCGGCTGCCGATCACCGTGCTCACGTGCGCCGGGCCAATGAAGCCGTCCAGCGGCACCGTGCCCAGTTGACGCACCTCGGGCGACTCGAGGATGTGCGTGATCGCCGCCGGCGTCAGCACATGGTTCGATACGACGCTGAAATTGGAAAGCTTTTCCGCCGCCGCCTGCCGGATCGCCAGCGCG
>JBFGOX010000313.1:0-4186 GCA_041565015.1 Burkholderiaceae bacterium | reverse complement strand
GGTGCCAGTGCGCGTCGGTCTGGCGCCGGAAGCCAAGGGTGGGCTGGACGCGCTGCTGAAGCTGAAGCTGCGCGGCCAGTTGCCGACCGTCGACGGCCGCATCGACACCTACGAGATCGCGCTGGCCGAACTCGTCACGCCGGTGACGGCGCCGCGCGAGCGGGTCATCTATCGCAAGGACCTGCAGCCGGTCGTCTACGTGGTCGGCGATGTGGCCGGGGGGCCGGGCAAGACCGACTCGCCGCTGTACGGCATGTTCGAGATGCGCCCGGCACTGGCCAAGCTGGCGCCGCCGGGCGGGCTGCCGCTCGCAGAGCACTGGATCGCCGCGCCGACCGACCGCTTCGGCGCCTTCGGCCTGAAGTGGGACGGCGAGTGGCAGGTCACCTACGAGACGTTCCGGGACATGGGCATCGCCTACGCGGTCGGCCTCATCCTCATCTACCTGCTGGTGGTGGCGCAGTTCCGTTCGTACCTGACGCCGCTCGTCATCATGGCGCCGATCCCGCTGACGATCATCGGCGTGATGCCTGGCCATGCGCTGGCCGGCAGCCAGTTCACCGCGACGAGCATGATCGGCATGATCGCGCTGGCCGGCATCATCGTGCGCAATTCGATCCTGCTGGTGGATTTCATCAACCTGAAGCTCGAGGAGGGCGCCGAGTTCCAGCAGGCGGTGATCGATGCCGCGGCCACGCGCGCCAAGCCGATCGTGCTGACCGCGGTGGCCGCCATGCTCGGCGCGCTGTTCATCCTCGACGACCCGATCTTCAACGGGCTGGCGATCTCGCTGCTCGCCGGCATTTTCGTCTCGACGCTGCTGACGCTCGTCGTGATCCCGGTGATGTATTACGCGGCCAACTATCGCCGCGTGCCGGCCTCGCCGGCAGCCGACCTTTCCGAACCAACCTCTACTGGGAGTACGCCATGACTGTCGAACGTCTGATCCGCATTTTTGCGGGAACCTTCATCCTGCTGTCGCTCGCCTTCGGCATCGAGGGCAGCCCGCTGTTCCTGTCGAAGTGGTGGCTGGCCTTCACCGCCTTCATTGGCGCAAATCTGCTGCAGTTCGGGTTCAGCAACGTCTGCCCGCTGGGATGGATACTTAAGAAGGCGGGCGTGCCAGAATCACGCCCGGCGAGTTCATGAACGAGTGTGCCCTGATGGACAAAGATGCCGAGCAGGCGCGGCGCGGCCTGGTGCTCCGACTCAAGCGGGTCGAAGGCCAGTTGCGCGGAATCCAGAACATGATCGAAAATGGCACGGACTGCGAGGAGATCGCGCTGCAGATGTCGGCCAGCCGCAAGGCGCTCGACAAGGCGTTCTTCGAGATGGTCGCCTGCGCGATCGAGCATCCGCAGTTCTCGACGGCCAAGGGCGAGAAGACCAACCAGCGCGTGCAGCGCATGGCGCGAACGCTGGCCAAGTTCGCCTGATTACCGCTGCGGCGGCTGCACGGGCTGCGATCTGCCCGTAGCCGGTTCGTCGCGCGCCGGCGTTTGGGGTCGGCGCATTGTCACCGACCAAAACGCGCCGTCGGCGCCAAGGGGCAGCGCCAACAGCCGCTGCCCTGATACGTATCGCATTGACTTAGGCGGCGCGCACGCTCGCGGCATCGGCGCGCTTTTAATCTCCGATCGCGCTGGCAGGCGGCAGGACTGGCGGAACGCCGTGCCGAGCGGCGCTCATGCGCCGCGCCGAGGTCGCTCGCCGCTCAGAACGCAACGCCGAGTTCGATGCCGCCGTAGGCGCCGTTATCGTCGCCACTTTCCGCGCGGTAGCCGGTCTTCAGGGCGATCGACCAGTCCTTCACCGGCCGCAGCGACAGCACGACGCCGGCCGCTCGCCACCGGCTTTCACTGTTGCCCGAGGCGATCGCCTCGACGCCCCACGCAGTCGTCGGCGTCGCCATGCGCATCAGCCGCAGACGGGACCAATACGCATCCTGCTTGCTGGAGAAAGAAACGATTGCGCCGGCGCGCCAGTTCGATGCGACCTGATGATCGACTTCCGCCTGCAGCTTGATGCCGGTCTGAGTCCCGCGCGCCTTGGCGCTGGTGTCGTCCGGCGTCAGCGTCGTGTCCGTGTAGCGCAGGCCCATATAGGCGCCCCACCAGCCGGCGGCCGACGAGCCGCTGTAGCCGAGCGCCGCTTCAGCACCGTAAGCGCGCGCCTTCACGCGGCCCGGCGCACCATCGTATTCATAGCCGAACCGATCGAGCCAGTAACGCTGCACGAAGCCCTGGCCTGCCTCACGCATGGGTCCGGGCAGCACGAGGCCCGCGTAGCCGTAGTAAGCCTGCCGTGCGATTTCGCCGCCAGCGAGGAAATAGCGGTCCTCGGCCGCTGCCGGGGCCGCTGCTGCGAGCAGCAGCGGGATCGCTGCGAGGCGAGGAGCCAATCGATCGAGTTTCATGCGACAAGTTTGTACAGGTAAACGGGCTCGGAGTATTCGTCGACACGACGCTGCGCGACGATTCGGCCTACGACGCTGCGCGGGCCTTCGGGCGTGAGTTCATCGGCGTGCAGCGCAGCGTCGTCCGGCAGGGCCCTGAGCGTGACCAGTGCCCGCTCTCGTGAGGCCAGGTCCGACCGCGAGATGAAGCCGACGCTCGCGGCCGGTACGGCAGGGTTGTTGATCACGATCGGCACCCAGCGATGATCGATGTCCGGCAGCAGTTCATGCGCGGGCGGCGCCCAGCGCGAGGCGACCCATTCGATCGGCGTACGGCGGCGCTCCTGCAGACCGTTCAGCCCCCACTGCAAGTCCGAGCCGAACAGGAACATGTCCAATTCGTCGGCGGCGGCGGCGTCGGTCCACGAGAACTCGCATCCCGCGCTCACCGGTGAATCCCTCATGTCGACGCCGCGCGGCGCGATGCTGCGTACTTTGGCGCGGACCGACAGGTGGCCTGTCGGCAGGCACAGTTGGGCGTCGATTTCGTCGCCGACAAGCAGGTCATCTGCGACCTTGCCGGTGAGGCGGAAACCGGACGAGGAAACATCGGTCGCCAGCGCGAGTTTCGTGCCAGCAAACGTTTCGAGCCGAATCGGTATCGGCAGCCGAAATCGATAATCGCGCCGGCGGAAGGTGGCGACCCACAGAGCAAATCTCACAACGACGCCGGCAAGGCCGAGCGTGATCGTCGCCCACATCACGTTGGCGATCAGCGCGCCGAGCGGCAATTGGGCACCGCGCAAGTGCAGCACGATCCCGACCGGAATCGCCACCGCGTTCAGGGCCAGCACGGCGTACTGGGGCCACAGCGTGCGCCGCGTGGCGTCGGTCGCGCCCATCGTCTTCGGCGTCACGATGAAACGCAGCTTGCGCAGGAAGAAGCCGAAAGTCGCGGTAATGAACACCGCGAAGCGCATCATGTTGTACTGCTCCGTCAGGATGCTGCGGCCGTAGCCGCGCGCGACCTCCTCGAAGGCCCAGAAGGTCAGCAGGTAGTACGGGATGAAGTGCAGCAGGAACTCGAAATCGAAGGCCGCAATCGGCATCACGCCGGTCATCAGCACGGCCACCGGGGCGAGATAGAAGATCGCGCGCTGCCAGCCTTCGAAGTAGGCCAGCATCGTCGCCAGGTACGACAGCCGCTGCACCAGCGACAGTCCTCGCGCGAACAGGATGCCTTCGCGCCGCCACATCTGCATCGCGCCCTGGCCCCAGCGCAACCGCTGCTTGAGAAACGGGATCGCTGTCGACGGCGCCAACCCGAACGCCAGCGGCCGCCCGTAATAGACGGAGCGCCAGCCACGCTTGTGCAGCTTCAGCGACGTGTGGATGTCCTCGGTGACCGTGCCGGTGGCGAAGCCGCCGATCTCGTCGAGCGCCGAGCGGCGAATGACGGCACAGCTGCCGCAGAAGAACGCCGAGTTCAGGCGGTCCTTGCCGGGCTGAATGACGCGGAAGAACAGCGCCTGTTCGTTCCAGACCAGCGAGCCGCCGCGGCGGGCGCGATGCTGGAACGAGTCGAGGTTGTAGAAGTCTTGTGGCGTCTGCACAAACGCGACGCGCTCGTCGTTGAAGAACCCGAGCGTTTCGTCGAGGAATGCCGGCGCCGGTGCGTGATCAGCGTCGAAAACGGCGATCAGCTCGGCATCGCAGTGGACAAGCGCGTGGTTCAGATTGCCCGCCTTTGCGTGGGAGTTCTCGGTGCGCGCCAGATACCGGCAGCCGAGC
>JBFGOX010000312.1:0-4188 GCA_041565015.1 Burkholderiaceae bacterium | reverse complement strand
GATGTTCATCATCTGGATCCCGGTGTTCGTCTTCCTCATGCTGCCCCTGCGGATGGTCCTGATCGGCAGGACCCAGGGGTGTCTGGGCGCGGCCGGCGCCATCCACTGGGGTCTGATGACCACGGTGTTCGCGATCAGCCACGTCGCCTACTTGCTGGTGCTGCCGGTCGCCGCCGATTCCGGGGCCGGCGCGCACGTAGATATCGGCCGGCAGCACGCGCGTGAGCCACTGGTCTACCGAGACGCGAAAGCTCGCCACCATCGTCGCCATCGCGACCATCAGCGCGAAGCTGGCGACGATGCCGGCCGCACCGATGGCGGCGAAGCGCGGCGTCGCGGCCAGCCGCGTGGCGGCGAGCCACCACGGCGCCGCGGTGCCGGTCAGCCGGCGTCGTGACAGCGCGCGCTCGAGCGGGCGAAACAGCAGCGGCGCAACGAGCGGTTTGATGAACAGCGCGGACACGAGCAGCAAGGCAATCGCCGCATAGGCGGCGACCGGAATGCCGCCGACGGCCGGGGCCAGCAGCAGCGCCGCCGCCAGCACCAGCAATGTGATCGCCGGCCATGCGCGCTGGCGGCCGACGTCGCGGTCGAGCCCGCTGCCCGTCTTCAGCGCCAGCGCCGGGGCCGAGGCGGCCGCATCGCGCGCCGGGGTCCAGCCGCCGACGCCGGCGGCCAGCACGCCGAGCAGGAAGAAGCCCAGCATCGAAGCAAAGTCGAACTGAAGCGCCGGCAGCACGCCGGTGAAGAAGCCGCCGCCGAGGTCGCCACCGAGCAGGCGCAGCGCCCCATGAGCGACCAGCAAGCCAAAACCGATGCCAATCGCGGCGCCGATCACGCCGAGTGCACAGGCCTCCAGCACCAGCAGCCGCTCGACCTCGCGCCGGGTCGTGCCGATCACGCGCAGGAAAGCGAGCTGCGTGCGCCGCGCCAGGACCGATTGCGCCTGCAGCGAGTAGACGAGGAAGGCGCCCGTGAACAGCGCGACCAGCGCCAGCACGTTCAGGTTCACGCGGTAGGCGCGCGACAGGTTCGACACCCGCGTGCCGGCCTCTTCGGTCGTCTGCATGCTGACGCCGGCGGGCAGTTGCCATTGGGCAGCAGCCTGTCGCGGCACAACGCCACCGGCGAACTGCAGGTCGATGCGTGACAGCTGGCCGACGCGGTTCAGCCGCCATTGCGCAAAGCCCAGGTCCATGACCGCCAGGACCTGGCCGGCGCGGGCGCCGGGCAGCCTGCCGACGATGCGCAGATGCTCGACGCGACTGCCGGCCTGCACGCCAAGCGTGTCGCCCGGCTGCACGCCGAGTTCGTCGAATGCCGCCGGCGACAGGTACAGGCCGTCGCCAAGCAGCGCGAAGCGGCCGGCATCGGCTGCGGTGGGGTCGCCGATCGTCTGCGGCGCCAGCGCAGCCGAACGGAAGATGTCGACACCGAGCACCGGCAGCGAACGGCCGCGCAGGCGCGCCGGTTCGACCAGAGCCGCCGCGACCTCGAGCACGGGGCTGGCCAGCGCAACGGCCGGCGAGTTCGCGATGGTCTCGTAGACCGCCTCATCGAAGCCCTCGCGCGACCCGATGACCGACGCGTCGGCCTGGCCGCTGGCCTGCCGCACCGCCGACGAGAATTCGGCCAGCGCCGAAGTGTTGATCAGGTGCACCGCGTAGCCGAGCGAGACGCCGACGGCGATGGCGACGATCTGCACTGCGGCCCGCAGCGGATGCTGGCGCGCGTAACCGCCGATCAGATGGGCGAGCAACCAGAACACGTCCTCAGTGTATCGGCCACCGCGGAACGGCAGCCTGCGCAACCGCGGTGCGCGACTGCTGCGCGCCGCGCGGAACGCGCTCACTGCGGTGCGATGTCCGCTGCAACGATCATCGTCGCGGCACGCGCGACGCGCCGGGGCATGCGCCGCGATGGCAATCAGCGTCGGGCCCGGCGTTCGGCGAGTCAGCGGCCGTTAAGTCGGCCGTGCTCGAGCCGCAGGACGCGGTCGGCGGTGCCGGCCGCGTGCGGCGAATGGGTGACGAGGATTCCGGCAGCGCCCTGCGCCTTGATCGTGCGGGCCAGCAACTGCAGCACGGTGTCGGCGGTGTCCGGATCGAGGTTGCCGGTCGGCTCGTCGGCAAGCACCAGCGCCGGCCGGTGCGACAGTGCGCGCGCGACCGCCACCCGCTGCAGTTCGCCGCCCGACAGTTCGCGTGGCGCCGAGTCGCCGCGATCGCCGAGTCCGACGGCGGTGAGCAATTCGCCGGTGCGCGTGGCACGCTCCTCGGGCGCTATGCCGAGCAGGACCAGCGGCAGTTCGACGTTTTGCGCCACCGTCAGGTGCGGCAGGATGTGAAAGGCTTGGAAGACGAAGCCGACGCGCGCGCGGCGCAAACGGGTTCGCGCGTCTTCATCGAGCGTCGTGATGTCCTGTCCGTCGATGCAGATGCGTCCGGCGTCGGGTCGATCGAGGCCGGCGATCAGGTTCAGCAAGGTCGACTTGCCGGCGCCGGATTCGCCGACGACGGCGACGTATTCGCCGGCCGCGAGATCGAGGCTCAGTTTGGACAGGATGGGGCGCGGGCCGAAGCCCTTGTCGAGGTCCTGAATCGAAAGCATGGCCGGATTAGAACCTATCTGCGCATCGGCGCCGGATCGCCGCCTGAGGGAAGGGGCGCAGCGGGAGAAACTGAGATAGGTTCGCGCCGGCGCATCGAATATGCTTGGCCGCAGGAGGGCTCATGGCCGAGGACGTGGTTGTCACGATCGCCGATATCCGCGCCGCCGCCGAGCGGCTGCGTGGCCATATCGAGGACACGCCGTGCCTGCATTCGCGCACGCTGTCGCAGATCACCGGCGCCGAGGTCTACCTGAAGTTCGAGAACCTGCAGTTCACCGCCAGCTTCAAGGAGCGCGGCGCGCTGAACTGCCTGGCGCAGCTGACGGAAGAGCAGCGCCGCCGCGGCGTCATCGCCGTATCGGCCGGCAATCACGCGCAGGGCGTCGCGTATCACGCACAGCGGCTCGGTATTCCGGCGGTGATCGTGATGCCGCGCTTCACGCCGATGGTCAAGGTCGAGCGCACGCGCGGCTTCGGCGCCGAGCTCGTGCTCACGGGCGAGAACTTCGACGACGCCAAGGCCGATGCGCTGAAGCTCGCCCAGGCGCGCGGGCTGACGCTGGTGCATCCTTACGACGATCCGCGCGTGATCGCGGGCCAGGGCACGATCGGGCTGGAAATGCTCGGCGCGCACCCGGACCTCGATTGCCTGTGCGTGGCCATCGGTGGCGGCGGACTGGTCAGCGGCGTGACGCTGGCCGCCCGAGCGCTTCGGCCCGGCATCGAAGTGATCGGCGTGCAGACCGACCAGTTCCCGGCCATGTATGCGCTGTTCAAGGGCGTCGACATGCCGTCGGCAAACGCATCTTTGGCCGAGGGCATCGCGGTGAAATCGCCGGGAACGATCACGCGCGAGATCGTGCGCAGGCACGTCAACGACATCGTGCTGGTCTCCGAAGGCGACATCGAACACGCGATCGTGCTGCTGCTGGAAATCGAAAAGACGGTGGTCGAGGGCGCCGGGGCGACCGGCCTGGCGGCGCTGATCCGCCATCGGGAGCGCTTCGCCGGCCGGAAGGTCGGTCTGATCCTGTGCGGGGGCAACATCGACCCGATGGTGCTGGCCGACATCATCGAGCGCGGCATGGTGCGCGCCGGCCGGCTGGCGCGAATCCGGATCGCCACGCGCGACGTGCCGGGCGAACTGGCCCGTGCGGCGACCGTGGTGGCGCAGACCGGCGCCAACATCGAAGAGGTCGAGCATCAGCGGGCGTTCACCACGCTTCCGGCACAGAACGCCCAGCTGGAAATGGTGATCCAGACGCGCGGCTCCGGGCACATCGAGCAGGTGCTGCGCGCATTGCGCGAGGCCGGTATGCCGGCAGACCTCGATCCGTATTGACTCATGCCGGCGGGCCGTGGCGAGATACGGCCTGCGGTTGCCTGGAGGACACACGAGCCGTGAACCAGACTGCAACCGTTGCAGGATCGGCGCGCCGGCCGCTGTTCATCGAGGTCGACCCGCCGCGCGGAAACGATCAGCGGCAGGAACTGCTCGAAGGCCTGCGGGCCGAGCGGGCGTCGATCGCGCCGAAGTTCTTCTACGACGTGCTCGGTTCGCGGCTGTTCGAGGCGAT
>JBFGOX010000311.1:0-4224 GCA_041565015.1 Burkholderiaceae bacterium | reverse complement strand
CATCGTGACGAGGCTGGCCGAGGCGGTGCGGGCGATGAAGCGGCAGGGCGTCGCGGTGCTGCTGTCGGAGCAGAACCCGCGCTTCGTCACTGCGGTGGCCGACCGCGCGCTGCTGCTCGAACGCGGCCATCTGGCCGGCGCGGCGTCCATCGGCGAGCTTTCGCCGCCGTCCGATCCGGTGCGGCGCGTGCTCGGCATCTAACATGCCGCCGCAGGCCGCGGCCAACATCGGACGACCGCCGCCCAGCCGCGGGACCCGGCCCCGCGGTTTGGTTGACAATCCCTGCCGATGCCGGGGCAAGCCGGCGCAGTGAAGAGGAGACGACATGGACTTCGAGTACTCCCCCGAGGTACAGACCATGCAGCAGACCTTGCGCCGCTTCGTCGAGCGCGAAGTGCTGCCGGCCAACGAACAATGGCATCGGCTTGCCGATGACGGCACCTATCCGCTGGCCGTCATCGAGCCGCTGAAATCGCGCGCCAAGGAAGCGGGACTGTGGAACCTGTTCCTGCCGGGGCTGAAGCCGGACGAGCCGGGCACGCGGATGTCGAACCTCGACTACGCGCCGATGGCCGAGATCATGGGCCGCATTCCGTGGGCCTCCGAAGTGTTCAACTGCAACGCGCCGGACACCGGCAACATCGAGCTGCTGCATTTGTTCGCTTCGCCCGAGCAGTCGCAACGCTGGCTGAAACCCTTGCTCGACGGCGAGATCCGCTCGTGCTTCGCGATGACCGAACCGGACGTTGCCTCGTCGGACGCGACCAACATCCGCACCAGCATCCGGCGCGACGGCGATTCGTACGTCATCAACGGTCGCAAATGGTTCATCACCAACGCCGCGCACCCGAACTGCCAGATCGCCATCGTCCTCGGCGTGACGGACGAGCGTGCCGATGCCGACCCGCACCGGCGCCACTCGATGGTGCTGGTGCCGATGGATACGCCGGGACTGACGGTCTTGCGCAACATCCCGATCATGCATCACCACTCGCCCGACGGGCACTGCGAACTGCTGTTCCGCGATGTGCGCGTGCCCGCTTCGAATCTGCTGGGCGACGAAGGGCAGGGCTTCAAGCTGGCGCAGGCCCGCCTCGGTCCGGGCCGCGTGCATCACTGCATGCGCACGATCGGCCAGTGCGAACTCGCGCTGGAGCTGATGTGCGAACGGGCACTCGAACGGCGCACCTTCGGCAGGCACCTGGCCGAGTACGCCAACGTGCAGGACTGGATCGCCCAATCGCGCATCGAGATCGACCAGGCACGGCTGCTCGTGCTGCGCGCGGCGTGGCTGATGGACCGCGCCGGCAATGCCGCGGCACGCGTCGACGTGTCGGCGATCAAGGTCGTTGCCGCGCAGTTGCAGACCCGCGTGGTCGACCGCGCGATGCAGGTCTTCGGTGCGATGGGACTCACGCCCGACGTCCCGCTGTCGTACCTGTGGACGTGGGGCCGCGCGCTGCGCTTCATCGACGGGCCCGATGAGGTTCACCTGCGCACCGTCGCACGGGCCGAACTGGCAAAGGCCAAGGCCAGCCGCGGCTCGACCGCTGCCTACTATCGGGCCAGTTGACGGTCGAGAAGGCACGCCGTGCCGTCGTGGCGGGACGCCGCGCCGCCGATGCGCCGGGAGGCGCACTTCGGCGACCGGCTCGTGCGCTGTTTTAGCGAGCGCCCGGGCGGCGTCAATGCGCTGCTGGCCGAGGCGGTGGCGCGCAACGGGCCGGGCCTGGCGCTGGTCGACGGCGGAAAGCGGCTGAGCTGGCACGCGCTTGACGACGCCGTCGCGTCGGCCGCAGCCGGGCTGGCGCGCCGCGGGATCGTGCGCGGTGACCGCGTCGCGCTGTTGCTCGGCAACCGGCTCGAATTCGTGCTGACCTGGCTTGCCGCCGCGCGGCTCGGCGCGATCGTGGTGCCGCTGTCGGTCCGCGCGACCGCGCCCGAGCTCGCCTACATGCTGTCGCACTGCGGCGCCGCGCTAGTGGTTCATGAAGCGGATCTGCGCCAACGCCTGCCGGCCGCCGATGCCGCTGCGTCGCTGCGGTCGCGGATCGCGGTCGGCAGCACCGCGGGCGAAGACCGTTTCGAGGATCTGCTCGGTGCACAGCGGGCCGGTCCGCCGCTCGAGGGCGACGAAGAGGACACGGCAGCGATCCTGTACACGTCCGGAACGACCGGGCGCCCGAAAGGCGCGATGCTCACGCACCTGGGTATCGTTCACTCGGCGCTGCATTACGCGACCACGATGCAACTGACCGAGCGCGACCGCTCGCTCGCCGCTGTTCCGCTGTCGCACGTGACGGGCGTCATCGCGTTGATCGCGACGATGATGCGCTGCGCCGGCACGCTGATCATGTTGCGCGAGTTCAAGGCGTCCGCGTTCCTGCAACTGGCCGCGCGCGAGCGGATCACGCACACCGTCCTGGTGCCGGCCATGTTCAATCTGTGCCTGCTGGCGCCGGAGTTCGACCGGCTCGACCTGTCGTCGTGGCGCATCGGCGGCTATGGCGGTGCGCCGATGCCGCCGGCAACGATCGAGCGCTGCGCACAAAAACTGCCGAATCTCGAACTGATGAACCTGTACGGCGCGACCGAAACGACCTCGCCGGCGACGATCATGCCTTCGCGGTACACGGCGGCGCATCCCGACAGCGTCGGGCTGACCGTGGCCTGCGGCGAAATCGCGGTGATGGACGATGACGGGCGACAAATGCCGCGCGGCCAGGCCGGCGAACTGTGGATCGGCGGACCGATGGTCGTCAGGGGCTATTGGGACGACCCGCAGGCCACCGCGCGCGAGTTCACCGGCGGCTTCTGGCATTCGGGCGACATCGGCTCGATCGACGCCGAAGGCTTCGTGCGCGTGTTCGACCGCAAGAAAGACCTGATCAATCGCGGCGGCTACAAGGTCTATACAGCGGAAGTCGAAGGCACGCTGACCGCGCACCCGGCGGTCATTGAGGCCGCGGTCGTTGCCCGTCCCTGTCCGGTGCTGGGCGAGCGTGTGCACGCGTTCGTCTGCCTGCGCGACGATGCCGACGAACAGACGTTGCGCGCATACTGCGCGGCACAGCTTGCCGACTACAAGGTGCCGGAGACCTTCACCCTCGGCCGCGAGCCGTTGCCGCGCAATGCCAACGGCAAGCTGCGCAAGCGCGAACTGCGCGAGCAGGCTGCGGTGTTGCCGCCGTCGACCCTGGCGTAACCTCTGTCCGATGAGCGACCAAGACACCCCGCTGATCGTCAGCCGTGACGGCGGCATCGTCCGGCTGCAGTTCAATCGCCCGGCCGTGCTCAATGCGCTGGATCGGGCCACTGCCCACGCATTTGTTCGGGCATGTCACGACCTGGCCAGCGATCACACCGTGCGCGCAGTCGTGATCGGCGGCGCCGGCCGTGCGTTCATGGCCGGCGGCGATCTGGCCGAACTGCGCAACGATCCGACCGGCGCGGCGGTGGGGCTGATCGGCCCGATGCACGAGGCGATCGTCTTGCTGGCCGAGATGCCCATGCCGGTGCTTGCCAGCGTGCACGGAGCGGTCGCCGGCGCCGGCCTCAGCCTGGCGATGGCCTGCGACTTCGCGATCGCCGCCGAGGGCACGCGCTTCACGCTTGCCTACGTGAACATCGGTGCCAGCTGCGACCTGTCCGCGTCCTGGTCGCTGCCGCGCCTGGTCGGGCTGCGCAAGGCACTCGAGCTCGCACTGCTCGGCGAGCCGTTCGATGCCGCCGAAGCCCTGCGGCTCGGCATCATCAATCGCGTCGTTCCGGCGGCCGAGCTCGAGGCGCAGACCGCTGCGCTGGCACAACGGCTGGCGAGCGGACCGGCGCGCGCGATCGGGCAGCTGAAGCGGCTGCTGCGCACCTCATTCGAGCATGACCTGCGCGGGCAACTGGACGCCGAGCGCGCCGCCTTCCTCGCCTGCGCCGCCACCCATGATTTCGCCGAGGGCGTCGACGCCTTCATCGGCAAGCGTGCGCCTCGCTTCGGCGAGCGCTGACTTCGGGAGGATGCCCAGATGAAAACCCGCGCTGCCGTGCTCGAGAAGATGGGGCTGCCGCCTCCGTATGCGCAGACGCGGCCGCTGGTGATCGACGAACTCGAACTCGCGCCGCAACAGCCGGTCGAGCAGGCCGCCGCCGATCACTACAACCGGCAGGCCGGCGCCGAGTGCTGTTTCTACGTCGAGAACTGCCTGTTCAACGGCGTGCTCGGCCTGCTG
>JBFGOX010000310.1:0-4247 GCA_041565015.1 Burkholderiaceae bacterium | reverse complement strand
GGCGGCAGTCGCGGCGACCGTGGCCGACGAAATCGACGCCGACCTGCTGCCGATCTTTCTGGTCGAGGCCAACGAACTGCTGCCGACGGTGGGAAGCCAGCTGCGGTCGCTTGCCGGCGACCCGTCCGACCACACGCCAAAGCGTGAACTGATGCGGCTGCTGCATACGGTCAAGGGGAGCGCACGCATGGCCGGGGCCATGCGCCTCGGTGAACTCGTTCACGACATGGAGACACGCGTCGAATCGGCCTTGGCGCAGACTGAACCGCCGCCGCTGTTCGCCGAGGATCTGCTGGCGCGCTATGACCAGGCGATGACGCTTCTTGAAGGCCTGCAGCGCGGCGAATCAGTCGACCTGCCGCCACTGCCGATGCAGGAGGCCGCCGCCGTCAGCCAACAGCCCGCGCAGACGGTATCGGCCCTCGTGGCGCCCTCGCCGCAGGCGACCGAGCCGCTGCCTTGGGCAACAGGCGTTACCGCGCCCGCTGCGACGAGCGCGGCACCTGCCGAGCCGATGGCGGCAGCGGTCGACGCAGCCGGTGCGTCGTTCGTTCGCGTGCGCGCCGAAGTACTCGACAAGCTGGTCGACCAGGCCGGCGAAGTGTTGATCGCGCGCTCGCGCGTCGAGAACCACACGACGACGCTGAAATCCTCGCTGTCCGACCTGAACGAGAATATCCACCGGTTGCGCACGCAGATGCGCGAGCTGGAAATTCAGGCCGAAGCGCAGATCCAGGCCCGCTCGGAAAAACTGTCGCGCGACTCGGTGACCTTCGATCCGCTCGAGTTCGACCGTTTCACGAGGCTGCAGGAACTGACACGGATGATCGCCGAGTCGATCGAGGACGTGGCGACGATCCAGGGCGCGATGCTCAAAGGCCTGCAGACCACTGAAGGCGACCTGTCGGCGCAGTATCGGCTGACCCGCGAGCTGCAGCAGCAGCTGATGCGCGTTCGGCTGGTGCCGTTTTCCAGCATTTCCGAGCGGCTGTACCGTGTCGCGCGCCAGGCCAGCAAGGAGGTCGGCAAGCGTGTCAACGTCGACATCCGCGGCGGGCGCACCGAACTGGACCGCGTGGTCCTCGAACGCATGGCCGGGCCGTTCGAACACATGGTCCGTAATGCCATCGTGCACGGGCTGGAGAAGCCGGAGGCGCGCCGCGAGGTCGGCAAGGCGGAAGTCGGGGAACTGCGCATCGAGGTGCGGCAGGAAAGCAACGAAATCAACATCGTCATCGCCGATGACGGCGCCGGCCTCGACCTGGACCGGATCCGCGCGCGGGCGCTGGCCACCGGCCTGCTGCGTCCGGACCAGCAGCCGAGCGACCGCGAACTGATGGACCTGATCTTCGCGCCGGGTTTTTCGACGGCGACCGAAGTCACGGAGCTGGCCGGCCGCGGCGTCGGCATGGACGTGGTCCGCTCGGAGATGTCGGCCTTCGGCGGCCGCATCGCGATCGCCTCCGAAGCCGGTCGCGGTTCGCGCTTCACGCTGAACCTGCCCCTGACATTGGCCGTCACCCAGGTGGTGCTGGCCACGGTGGCCGGCCGTCGTTACGCGATTCCGGCCGGCATGGTCGAACAGGTCAAGCGCGTGCGACCGGAGGACGTTGCCGAGGCGATCGCGGAGGGCGCGATCGCTATCCAGCCGGTCGGCGAAGTGGCCTTGCGCACGATGGCGCAGCTGCTCGGCGAGGACACCACGCTGCATCAGGGCCGGCAGGTTCCGGTCGTGCTGCTGCGTTCGGGCGACGATCGCATGGCGGTGGTGGCCGACGAGGTGTCGTCGAACCAGGAAGTCGTGGTCAAGAACGTAGGCGCGCAGGTTTCGAGGCTTGCCGGAATCCTGGGCGCGACGATTCTCGGCAACGGCGAAATCGTGCTGATCATCAATCCGGTGCAGCTGATCGTGCGCGCGCCAGAGCCGCCGCGGCTGCACACGACGAATGCTGTTCCGCACCTGGAGGAGGAGCAACCGCCGGTGTCGACGGGTGAAGCCGGCGTCACGCTCACGTCGGCACCGTTGATCATGGTCGTCGACGATTCCCTGACCGTGCGGCGCGTGACCCAGCGGCTGCTCGAGCGCAGCGGTTACGAAGTGGCGCTGGCCAAGGACGGCGTCGATGCGCTGCGCCAACTGCAGGACATGCGTCCCGATGTCATGCTGGTCGACATCGAGATGCCGCGCATGGACGGCTTCGACCTGACGCGCAACGTGCGCGGCGGCGAACTGACGCGGTCGATACCCATCATCATGATCACGTCGCGCACCGCCGACAAGCATCGGCGCATGGCGATGGAACTGGGCGTCAATGCCTACCTCGGCAAGCCGTACCAGGAGGATGAACTGCTTGCCTTGATCCGAAGCTACGTGCAGGAGCGCGCCCCGGCCTGATTGTTGTCCGCGCGGCTACGGGATGTCGCGGATCCGCCCGCGGCCTGTGCTTCCCGCGTTCTGGCCATTGGCCGCGGTCCTTGAGGCGGTTAAACTTCGCTTCAAGGATTTCGGCAAAAGCCGACCAACCTCGCACTCGGTGCGAGGACGAAGGGCCAGCAAAGCGCTGGCCCTTTGTGCTTAGGGGCCTGCGCGTCGCGCCGCATAAAATGCGGATCGTCGTCGCTATCTCGCCGATCCGTGACATTCCTCAAAAAACTGGCCGCGCGCTGGCGCAGCGCTGATTCGCTGCTCTGTGTCGGCCTCGATCCCGATCCGACGCGTTTTCCCGCGCACCTGCGCGCCCGCGATGATGCGATCTTCGCCTTCTGCGCCGAGATCGCCGATGCCGCGGCGCCCTACGCGTGTGCCTTCAAGCCGCAAGTCGCATACTTCGCCAGCGCGCGCGCCGAAGACCAGCTCGAAAGCCTGATCGCCCACCTGCGCCGCCAGCACCCGGACGCTCCGGTGGTGCTCGATGCCAAGCGTGGCGACATCGGCGCCACAGCCGAGCATTACGCGCGCGAAGCCTTCGAGCGCTACGGCGCCGACGCGGTGACGCTGTCGCCGTTCATGGGATTCGATTCGATCGAGCCTTTCCTGGCTCACGCTGATCGCGGCATCTTCGTACTGTGCCGGACCAGCAATCCCGGCGGCGACGACCTGCAGATGCTCGACGTCAACGGTGAACGCCTCTACGAGCGCATCGCGCGCCTGGCCGCCACCGGCTGGAACCGCAGCGGCCAGCTCGGCCTCGTCGTCGGTGCCACCTATCCGGCCGAACTCGGGCGCGTGCGACAGATTGCCGGCAAGCTGCCGCTGCTGGTGCCGGGCATCGGCGCGCAGGGCGGCGACGTGCAGGCCTGCGTGGTCGCCGGCCAGACGGCCGACGGCACCGGCATGTTGATCAACTCTTCGCGAGCGATCCTTTACGCCAGCAGCGGCGAGGACTTCGCAGAGGCTGCTGCCGCCGCCGCGCGTCGCACGCGCGACGAGATCAACCGCTACCGGAATCGCTGAACGACCGCCCGACGTCGCGGCCGGCAGGCATCCCGGGTCAGCGCAGCAGCGCCGGTGCGTAATGCTGCATGTAGTCGCGCAGGATCGAGGCGAAATCACTGTCATGCGGGAAACCCAGCCTGCGCGCGCGCTCGGTCTCGAAACGCGCTGGCCAGCTGCGCACGATGACGGCGATCGGCTCGTCGATCTGCATCTTCACCCGCGCCGCAACCGCGTCGCCGGCCGCCGCGCGCAGCGTCTCGATCATCTCGTCGACCGTCGCGGTGATTCCGGGCAGATTCAGCGAACGCACCGCGCCCAAGGCCGATGCGTCGAGCTCATGCGCATGCACGAACGCGGCCACGGCGGTGGCCGGCGACGACATCCACACGCCGGTCGACGGTTCGACCGGGCAGATCGACTCCTCGCCGGCAAGCGGCTCGCGCATGATGCCGCTGGCAAAGCTCGAGGCAGCGGCGTTGGGCTTGCCCGGCCGCACGACGATCGTCGGCAGGCGCACGCTGCAGCCGCAGATGAAGCCCTTGCGCGCATAGTCGTTGACGAGCAGCTCGCCGGCGAGCTTTTGCGTGCCGTAGCTGGTCTGCGGCGTTGGCGTCGTCGCGTCGGTGACCACCGGCGGCAGCGGCTGGCCGAATACCGCCACGCTGCTGGCGAACACGAACCTCGGCACCTGCTTCTGCCGCCGGCACGCCTCGAGCAGGAAACGCGTGCCGTCGAGATTGACACGCATGCCGAGGTCGAAGTCGCGCTCGGCCGCACCGCTGACGAAAGCGGCCAGGTGAAATACGCTCGC
>JBFGOX010000309.1:0-4260 GCA_041565015.1 Burkholderiaceae bacterium | reverse complement strand
CGGCGTGGCCACCGTGCGCTCGTCCCAGTGCTTCTGCGTGACGAAGATGGTCGCCGCGTTGTTGCGGAAGCTGCCGCCGATGAAGTCGAAGCCGGTGAAGGCGACGACGTCCTCGTTGACCGGATTGCTTTTCAATATCTCGACCACCTCGTTGACGACCTTGTCGGTGCGCTGCAGGGTCGATGCGTCGGGCAAGACGACGGCGGCGATGAAGAAGCCCTGATCCTCGTCGGGCACCAGCGAGCCGGGCGTGATGCGCCACAGACCGGAAGCGATGGCCACCATGCCGCCGAACAGCAGCAAGGCGATCGCGCCGCGGCGGATCATCCAGATCACGCCGCTGGTGTAGCGCAGGCGCAGGCGGTCGAAGAAGCCGTTGAACCAGGTGAAGAGGCGGCCCGGCTTCTTGTGCTCGCGCTTGAGCATCAGCACGCACAGCGCCGGCGTCAGCGTCAGCGCAACGATGCCGGAAATCACCACCGCGATCGAGATCGTGATCGAGAACTGGCGATAAAGCTCGCCGGTCAACCCGCCGAGGAAGGCGATCGGCACGAACACGGCAACGAGCACCAGCACGATGGCGATCACCGGCCCGGTGACCTCGCGCATCGCCTCGATCGCCGCCTCGCGCGCGTGCATGTGCTCCTCGTGCATGATCCGCTCGACGTTCTCCAGCACGACGATCGCGTCGTCGACGACGATGCCGATCGCCAGCACCATGCCGAACAGCGTCAGCGTGTTGATCGAATAACCGAGCACCAGCAGCCCGGCGAAGGCGCCGAGCAGCGACACCGGCACGGCGATGATCGGGATCAGCGTGGCGCGCCAGTTCTGCAGGAACAGATACACGACGGCGAACACCAGCAGCATCGCCTCGCCGAGCGTCTTCAGCACCTCGCGGATCGACACCTCGACGAAGCGCGTGGTGTCGTACGGGATCGCATAAGACAGCCCCTGCGGAAAGCGTTCGGCGAGCTGCGCGACGGTCGTCTTGACTTCGTTGGCGACATCAAGCGCATTGGCACCGGGCTGCAGGAAGATGCCGACCAGCGTCGCGCTCTTGCCGTTGTAGCGGCCGATGAACTCGTAGTCCTTGCTGCCCAGTTCGATGCGCGCCACGTCGCGCAGCCGCAGCGTCGAGCCGTCGGCGCCGGCGCGCACGATGATGTTGCCGAACTCCTCGGCGTCGGCCAGCCGTCCCTGCGTGGTGATGGTGTAGACGAGCTCCTGCCCGCTCTCGCTCGGCGGCTGGCCGATCTTGCCGGCGGCAAACTGCGCGTTCTGCTCGTTGATCGCCCGCACCAGGTCGCCGGTGGTGAGCGCGAGCTGCGCCAGGCGGTCGGGACGCACCCAGATCCGCATTGCGTAGTCCTTGGCGCCGAAGATCTGCACGTTGGTCGTGCCGGGCACGCGCTTCAGTTGATCGAGCACGTTCAGCGTCACGTAATTCGACGTGAACAGATCGTCATAGCGGCCGTCGGGCGAGAAGAACGCCAGCACCTGCAGGAACGACGAACTGCCTTTTTCCACCGTCACGCCCTGCCGGCGCACTTCCTGCGGCAGCCGCGCCTCGGCCTGCTTGACGCGGTTGTTGACGTTCAGCGCCGCCTGGTCGACGTCGGTGCCGATGTCGAAGGTGACCTGGATCTGCACCACGCCGTTCGAAGCCGAGTTCGAACTCATGTACAGCATGCCCTCGACGCCGTTGATCGCGTTCTCCAGCGGCGCCGCTACCGTCTGCTCGAGCACGGTGGCCGAGGCGCCCGGATACACCGCCTGCACGGTGACCACAGGTGGCGCGATCTCCGGGTACTGCGCGATCGGCAGCACGCGCATCGCGGCGAGGCCGGCGAGCACGATGAAGATCGACAGCACCGCGGCGAAGATCGGGCGATCGATGAAGAAGCGGGAGAACATGGGAATTCCTTCTGCCTGGGCGCGCGCCGCCTGAATCGCTCGCGGCGAGCGACCTCAGTTGATCGTGGCTATTTCTTCGCCTCGGCGGCTTTATTTGCCTCGCCACCCGCTGCCGGTGCCCCTGGCCCGCCGGGCGCCCCGGGTGGCGGCCCGAGCATGATCGGCGCACCGCCGGGGACCGGGAAGATCTTGGCCATACCTTCGACGATGACCCGATCGCCAGGCTTCAACCCGGATTCGACGATCCACAGCCTGTCGCCGCCGAGCTCGACCCAGTCGCCGACGACGAGCGGACGCGGCAGTGCCACGTCCTTGCCGTCGGCCGCCTTGCCGGCGAGGTAGACGAACTTGCCCTGCGGACCTTCCATCACCGCTCGCTGCGGCACGACGATCGCATCCGGCCGCTCGGCGCCTTCGACGATCACGCGCACGAACTGGCCCGGCCGCAACGTGCCGTCCGGATTGGCGACCTCGGCGCGGGCGCTGAACGAGCCCGTCGCAGGGTCGATGCGCGGATCGATGAACGACAACTTGCCCTTGCGCGGGAACTGGCGGCCATCGGCCAGCACGATGCCGATCGCATAGCCGCCGCGCTTCGCATCCGGCACGACCAGCTTGCCCTCGGCGCGCAGGCGGTCGATGCGCAGCTGCTCGTTCTCGGCAATGCTGAAGTTCACGTACAGGGGATCGAGCTGCGAGATCGTCGTCAGCAGGCTGTCGGCGCCGGGCGCGACCAGGCTGCCCTCGGATTTCAGCGCCCGACTGGCGACGCCTGCCACCGGCGCGGTGACCGTCGTGTACGAGAGATTCAGCCGCGCCTCGGTCAACCGCGCCTGCGCCTGTTTGACTGCCGCTGCGGAGGCCTCTTCGGCCGACAGTGCATCGTCGTATTCGCGCCGGCTGATCGCTGCATCGCCAACGAGGGGCTTCAGTCGTTCAAGATTGCGTCTTGCCTGCGCATGCTCCGCCTGCGCCTGGGCGAGCGCCGCGGCGGCCTGCTCGGCCTGCGCCGCGTAAGGTTTCGGGTCGATGACGAAAAGCGGCTGGCCCGCCTTGACGCGACCACCTTCCTGGTAAGCGCGCTTCTCGAGGATGCCCTGCACGCGCGCGCGCACTTCGGCTTCCTTGCTGCCCGCCGTCTGGCCGACGAACTCGAAGCGGATCGGCACGGTCCGCGTCTTGACATCCATCAGTGCCACCGGCGCCGGCGGAAATCCACCCGGGCCGCCCGCGGGCGGTCCGCCAGGGCTACAGGCGGCGAGAATTGCAGCCGCCGCGAAGATCGGGCCGCGCGCGACGCAGGCCAGGCCACGGTCGGAAAACAGGGTCGTGTGCATGCTGATTTTTCTGCGGAAATTCGATCCAGGTCATGCGATCAGGAGAGGTTTGACTATACATACGTTCTTGAATGTTTATAAAATGCCGGCGTCGCGGATTCGCGGCACGGATATCCCGACAGGTGCGGCACGGCCGCACCTGCGCGAGACGCGGACGACGGAGACCGACCGAGCATGCCGAGAAGGACCCGCGAGGAAGCGCTGGCCACGCGCGAGCAGCTGCTCGACGCCGCCGAGCGCGTGTTTCGCCAGCGCGGCGTCGGCCACACGTCGCTCGCCGAAGTCGCCGATGCGGCCGGCGTCACACGCGGCGCCATCTACTGGCACTTCCGCAGCAAGGCCGAACTGTTCAAGGCGATGGTCGATCGGGTCGAGTTGCCGATCGATGCCGCGCTCGAGACGCTGGCCGATGCCGCGCAGGACGACCCGCTCGGCTCTGCGCGGGACCTTGCTTTGCGTGCATTGCTGCATCTGGCCTCGAGCCCGCGCGCGCGCGCCGTGTTCGATGTGGTCTTTCTGCGCTGCGAATACACCGAGGATCTGCTGCCGGTGCAGCAGCAGCATCTGCGTGAACGCGAACTGTGCATCGGCCAGTGCGCGTCGGCGTTCCGGCTGGCCGTCATGAAGGGCCAGTTGCCGCCCGGCACCGACGTCGACCTGGCAGCGCGCGGCCTGTATTCATTCGTCGGTGGCCTGATGCGAGATGCCTGCGAAGCGCCGGGCGACTACGATCTGGCCACCAGCGCGCCGCTGTTGATCGATCTGTTCTTCGAAGGGTTGAAACGTAATCCGCCGCGCGTGGCGCGTCGACGCGCGAGCGGCGTCCGCCGGGCCGTCGCGGCAGGGCGCGGCAAGAAATAGCCAGCCGCCTTCGGCGCGGGCATCGCCACCGCTCCACGCGCGAATGCTGGAACCACAAGCGCCGATCAGTCGGAGATGTGACGAAGCCCGGGCAAACGATGAGCCGAATCCCCGCACGCTTGCGTCTTCCCGCAAGCCACGTGCT
>JBFGOX010000308.1:0-4267 GCA_041565015.1 Burkholderiaceae bacterium | reverse complement strand
CGAGGCCCAGCAGCTCGTCGACGCCATACAAATGGGCCAGGCTGGCGATGTCATCGGGAACACTGCTGAGCGCAAGCTTGCCGCCGCGCGCATGCGCCTGCCGTTGCCATTCGATCAGAAGTGCGATGGCGGCGGTGTCAACTTCGACCACGGTGGCGAGATCGAAGGCAAAATCGCCACCCTCGATCGCCGCCGCTCCCTCGGCAAGCAGCGCGCCGGCGGTTTCGTTGGTCATCGCGGTGGCTTCGATCTTCATCTTTGCCGGCTTAGCCGCCTCAGGACGACTTGCTCTGAAGCGACTTGTTGCGCTCGGTCAGTGACTGGATCAGGCCATCGATACCGCCGCGGCTGATCTCGGAGCCGAACGAACTGCGATAGTTTTCGACCAGCCAGACGCCCAAAACGTTGACATCGTAGATCTTCCAGCCCGCGCCGGTCTTCTCGAGCCGGTAATCGAGCTGGATCGGCTCGCCGCGCGGCGCGACGACCTGCGTGCGAACGGTCACGTCCTGGTCGGTCGGTGCCGCACGGAACGGACGCAGTTCGACCTCGTGGTCCTTGACCACGGATACCGCGCCGGCGTAAGTGCGCACCAGCAGCGTTCGAAACTCGCGGATCAGCGTCTTGCGCTGCTCGGCATTCGCCTGACGCCAACCGCGGCCGACCGCCAGTCGCGTCATTTTTTCGAAGTCCACGTAAGGCAGGATCTTCTCGTCGATCAGTGCGTTCAGTTTCGTCACATCGCCAGACTGCAGCGCCGGGTCTTTGCGGATCGAATTGAGCACGTCATCCGAGAGATTCTTGATCAGCGCATCCGGCGCATGCAGTGCCGCGTTGGCGCTGCCCTGCGCCCGGACCGGGGCAACCGCAACGGCGCCACCTATTAACGCCGCAGCGCCGATGGAAATGATCAGCGTTTTGTAACTCATCGTTGCATTCTCCAAAAAAGCGTCCGCCCCGACGGCGGCCATCCGGCGCCTTAACGCGCGGGCGGCGTCGCCGGTTTATCGGCAGCGGGCCGCTGCTTCGGCCCCTCGTCCGGGGGCGGTGTGTCCTCGAAATCCTCGTAAGGATCGCGCAGTCGCGGCGGATCGCCGTCGTAGACGAGACTACGCCGCCGCTGCAGGTAACCATCGCGCACGAACTGGTACTTGTCCAACGCCGCCGCCTCGACGACCTTTTCGGCCGGCAGCAAGCTGGCGCGCGTGTCGACGACGCGCGTGCCGGTCAGCGTATTGCGCGTGCGAACGTGGTCGACGTAGCCCACCGGATCGGTCACGCTCATGTCGACAGCACGGCCTGCTGTGTCGCGAATCGAGCTCGGACCGAGCAGCGGTATTACGAAGTACGGTCCGGGTTCGAGTCCCCACCAGCCGAGCGTCTGGCCGAAATCCTCATTGTGGCGCCGCAGATCCATCTTGCTCGCCACGTCGAAACAGCCAAGTAGCCCGACCGTACTGTTGATCGCGAACCGGCTCAGATCGGACACCGCGCTGACCGGCTTCGCCTGCAACAGATTATTCAGGGCCGTCGGCAACTCGCCGATGTTGGCGAAGGCGTTGCCGATGCAATCGCGCACCGCCTCGGGCAGCGACGCCTCGTAGATCTGCGCGATCGGCTTGAAGAACGCGCGGTCGACCCGATCGTTGAATTCGAACATGTGGCGGTTGTAGACCTCGAGCGGGTCGTGCGGCTCGTTGCCCGCCCCTGGCGGAATCGTCGCGCAACCGACGAGCCCGCCCGCGAGTACCAGCGCGGTCAGCCGCGCGCCGCGCCCAAGCAGACCGATCAGTTTCCCGCTCATCTCATTTCCCCGGATCGCCGCCTTCAGCAGCTCGGTTGTACAAGAACTGGCCGATCAGGTTTTCCAAGACAACCGCCGACTGCGTGAGCCGGATCATGTCGCCGGCAGCCAGGTTCTTGTCGTCACCGCCGGGATTCAGACCGATGTACTGGTCGCCGAGCAGACCGGCCGTCAGGATCGCCGCCGACGTATCCGCCGGAAACTTGAACCTGCCGTCGAGTTCCATCGTCACCACGCCCTGGAAGGTGTTCGCATCGAGCGTGATGCCGGTGACGCGGCCGACCGTAACCCCGGCACTGCGTACCGGTGCTCGCGGTTTCAGCCCGCCGATGTTGTCGAAGCGGGCACTGAGCGTGTACGTCTCGCCGAAGTTGAACGTGGCCAGATTGGCCGCCTGCAATGCAAGGTAGCCGATCGCCACGAAGCCCAGCAGCACGAACACGCCGACCAGCGTCTCAATGCCCTTGCGTCCCATCATCGATCTCCTTCGGCAGGTTGACTCATCGACGCACCGCCAAAAAAACGTTCCTCAATTCAGCCCGGCGTACTGAACATCACGGCGGTCAGCACAAAGTCGAGCAACAGCACCGCCAGCGACGAAACCACCACCGTGCGCGTCGTGGCCTGTGCGACGCCTTCGGGCGTGGCGGTGGCCTCATAGCCCTGGTACAGCGCGACGAAGGTGCAGGTCACGCCGAACACGACGCTTTTCACCAGCCCGTTGCCGACGTCGTCAAAGACGTCCACGCCACTTTGCATCTGCGACCAGAACTGGCCGGGATCCACTCCGATCATCAACACGCCGACGACGTAGCCGCCGAATACGCCGACGGCGGAAAAGATCGCCGCCAACAATGGCATGGCGATGATGCCGCCGAGAAAGCGCGGCGCCAGCACCCGCTGTTTGGGATCGATCGCCATCATCTCCATGGCCGCCAGCTGCTCGCCGGCCTTCATCAGGCCGATCTCCGCCGTCAGCGACGTTCCGGCGCGCCCCGCGAACAGCAGCGCCGTGAGCACCGGGCCGAGTTCTCGCACCAGCGACAGCGTCACCAGCAGACCGAGCGATTCGGAGGCGCCGTAGCGTGACAGGTTGTAGTAACCCTGCAGGCCGAGCACGAAGCCGACCGCGAGACCGGAGGCGGCGATGATCAGCAGCGAGCGGTTGCCGATGGCATGGATCTGCGCGACGACCAGATAAAAACGGCGCAGCGACGTCGGCAGGCTTTTCCCCAGTTCGGCGAGGAAGAAGGCGCCATGGCCGAGCCGGTACAGGAACACCAGCGCCCACCGGCCGAGCCGTCGCAGCATTTCAATGGGCGGGTTCACGCGCGCAACCCGAAGCCTTCGGCGACCGCCGGTGCCGGATAGTGGAACGGCACCGGTCCGTCGGGCTCGCCGCGGATGAACTGCCTGACCTCGGGATCTTCCGAGGCCTTCAGTTCCTCGGGCGTGCCGTGACCGACGATGCGCCCGGCCGAGATCAGGTAGGCGTAGTCGCTGATCAAGAAGCATTCCTGGACGTCGTGCGAAACGATCAACGAGGTCGCGTCGGTAGCGTCGTTCAGGCGGCGGATCAGGTTTGCCGTCACGCCCATGCTGATCGGGTCGAGGCCCGCGAACGGCTCGTCGTACATGATCAGTTCCGGGTCCAGCGCAATCGCGCGGGCCAGGGCGATGCGCCGAGCCATGCCGCCCGACACCTCGGAAATACGCAGGTGGGCTGCGCCGCGCAGCCCGACCGCGTTCAGTTTCAGCAGCACGATGTCGCGGATCATCGATTCCGGCAAGTTCGTGTGCTCGCGCAGCGGGAAGGCGACGTTGTCGAACACCGTCAAATCGGTGAACAGCGCGCCGAACTGGAACAGCATGCCCAATCGCCGGCGCAGCCGGTACAACTGATCGCGGTCGCGCGCATTGACCACCTCGCCGTCGAACGTGATCGTGCCTCGGGTTAACGCATGTACACCGCCGATCAGCCGCAGCAGGGTCGTCTTGCCGCAACCTGATCCGCCCATGATCGCAGTGATCTTGCCGCGGCCGAACGTCAGTGACACGTCTTCCAGGATCGTGCGGCTGGCGTCATACCCGAAGGTGACGCGGTCGACGGTGATCAGTGCCTCAGGTTTCACGGGTGCCGGCGCATCGCGCGAGGCGCGGAAGGATGTTGCTGTTGTTGGTCGGGCGTCGCGATATGTTCAGTCGCCGCCATGGAAAACAGCGACGCTGCCGCGAATGCCGCAGTGCAACGTCGAATTGTCGCACAGCCCCCTCATCGGCCCATTGCAGTGGCCACAAGCGCAGCAGGCCCATCGAGTCGCTTTACACCGGTACCTTGCCACGGCCGAGGCGGGACGCCATGGCCGCGAACCGTAAAATCCCGCCCATGAGCGACGACCGGATCCGCGCCGTGTACCGCTTGCGGGCGCCGTTGGAGCGGGCTGGGCCGCGGGCGCTGGCGCT
>JBFGOX010000307.1:0-4269 GCA_041565015.1 Burkholderiaceae bacterium | reverse complement strand
CTGCACCAGCGCGCGGGCAGCACGGACGTGATCGAGGTGCACGGCAATATCGTCCGAACCCGCTGTTCGGCAAGCTGCGGGGTCGTCATCGACCTGACGGTCGACCTGCCGCCGGGCGAGCCGCCTCGGTGCCCGAACTGTGGCGACTGGCTCCGCCCGGATGTGGTCTGGTTCGGTGAATTGCTCGATCCGGTGGGCCTGCAGGCGGCGGAGGCCGCCTGCGAGGACTGCGACGTGCTGCTGGTGGTCGGCACCTCCGGTCTCGTACACCCGGCGGCAGCGCTGCCGCTGCGGGCGCGGCGCGCCGGCGCCTGCGTGATCGTCGTCAATCCCGAGCAGACCGGGCTTGATTCGATCGGTCAGATCGTCCTGGCGGGCACCGCGGCCGGGGTCCTGCCGGCGCTGTTGGCCGATGAGCACGCGGCCATTTGAGCCGCCCGCCGTCGAGCGGGTAGAATGCCCGGTTTTCCAGCCCCTTGCCGCACCCGGTACGACGCCCGGGGCGGCTTCATCCACAAGGAGCATCGATGCGTCATTACGAAATCTGTTTCATCGTCCATCCGGACCAGAGCGAGCAGGTGCCCGCCATGCTCGAGCGCTACCAGTCGCTGATCACCAGCCAGGGCGGCAAGGTGCATCGGACCGAGGACTGGGGGCGCCGGCAGCTCGCGTATCCGATCCAGAAACTGGTCAAGGCCCATTACCTCCTGCTGAACATCGAGTGCGGCAAGAACACGCTCGGCGAACTTGAGCATGCGTTCCGCTACAACGACGCTGTGCTGCGGCACCTGACGATCGGCATGAAGAAGGCGGAGACCACGCCTTCGCCGATGATGAAAGTGGTCGAGAAGGAAGAGGCACGCAAGGCAGCGGCCGAGCAGGCGCAGGCGGGCTGACCGGCTTCGGCGCGGTTTCGTGTCGAACCGGGTCCGCCTGAACGCGCGGCTGGTTTCCCGTGCCGATCTGCGTTTTTCGCCGTCCGGCGTCGCGGTCCTGCAGGCAGGACTGCATCATCGGGCCGCGGTGGCCGAGGCTGGAGTCGAGCGGCAGCTGGATTTCGAACTCGAGGCGATCGCGTTAGGCGACGCGGCACGGCGGCTGGACCGGCAGGCACTGGGAACCGAACTCGACATCGATGGATTCCTCGCGCCGCGTAGCCGGCGATCGCGCACCCTGATCGTTCACATCATCGAATTCAAGACAATCTGAACGGAGCATCAAGATGGCATTCACTCGTGGCAAGGGCAAGGGCAAGGGCCGGCCGGCACGTCGCGGCCAGCAGCAGAACGCGTTGTTCAAGCGCAAGAAGTTCTGCCGCTTCACTGCCGAAGGCGTCGAAACGATCGACTACAAGGACATCGACACGCTTCGCGATTTCCTCACGGACCAGAACAAGGTCATGCCGGCAAGGCTGACCGGCACCAAATCGCACTATCAGCGGCAGCTCGACACGGCGATCAAGCGGGCGCGCTTCCTGGCGCTACTGCCGTACTCGGACAACCACTAGAGCGTCGCCGGAGACCGTCATGCAAGTCATTCTTCTGGAGAAGATCATCAATCTCGGCGCGCTCGGCGACGTGGTGAAAGTCCGCAGCGGCTTTGCCCGCAATTTCCTGATCCCGCAGGGCAAGGCCAAGCGCGCGACCGACGCGGCGATCAAGGAATTCGAGTCGCGCCGTGCCGATCTCGAGAAGGCGCAGGCCGATCGGCTCGCTCAGGCGCAGGCGCTCGGCGACAAGCTCACCGGCCTCGTGTGCACCATCGCGATGAAGGCCGGTGTCGATGGCCGGCTGTTCGGATCGGTCACGAACTTCGACATCGCCGAGGCGCTGCGCAAGCAGGGATTCGAAGTGGCGCGCGGATTCATCCGCATGCCGCAAGGGCCGCTGAAGGCGGTCGGCGAGCATCATGTGTCGGTCGCGCTGCACAGCGACGTGACGGTCGACATCACCGTTTCAGTGGTCGCAGAGCAGGTCTGACCGCCCGGCGCAGTCTTGTCGGCGGGGCGATTGGCTGTCTCGCCGGCGAGCGCCTGCCAAGCTTGTAAACTGCATCGACAGTGATGGAATGTCGATGAACACGCCTGTCGCGGACCCGCAGTTCGTCTCCGCCCGCACCCCGCCGAACTCGATCGAGGCCGAGCAATCGGTGCTCGGCGGTCTGCTGCTCGACAACGGGGCCTGGGACCGTATCGCGGACCTCGTGTCCGCCGGCGATTTCTATCGCCACGATCATCGGCTGATCTTCCAGACGATCGCCAAGCTGATCGATCAGTCGCGGCCGGCAGACGTGGTCACGGTCTTCGAAGCGTTGCAAAGCGCCGGCAAGGCCGAAGAAGCCGGGGGGCTGGCCTACCTGAACGCGCTGGCGCAGAACACGCCGTCGGCGGCCAACATCCGACGCTACGGCGAGATCGTCCGCGATCGGGCGGTGCTGCGCCGGCTGGTGTCGGTGGGCGATGAAATCGCGACCACGGCGCTGAATCCGCAGGGGCGGGAAACCAAGACGATCCTCGACGAGGCCGAGTCGAAGGTCTTTCGCATCGCCGAGGAAGGCGCACGCGGCCGCCAGGGCTTCGTCGAGATCGAACCGCTGCTCACGAGAGTCGTCGAGCGGATCAACGAACTGTTCGAACGCGCCAATCCGTCGGACGTCACCGGCGTGCCGACCGGTTTCGTCGATGTCGATCGCATGACCTCGGGCCTGCAGCCGGGCGACCTGATCATCGTCGCCGGCCGCCCCTCGATGGGCAAGACCGCCTTTGCGCTGAACATGGGCGAGCATGTGGCGATCGACCAGGGCCTGCCGGTGGCGGTGTTCTCGATGGAAATGGGTGCGCAGCAGCTGGCGCTGCGCATGCTGAGCTCGGTCGGCCGCATCAACCAGCAGCGGCTGCGCACCGGTCGCCTCGAGAACGACGACTGGCCGAAGTTGTCGGAAACGATCCGCAAGCTGCAGGACGCGCATCTGTACATCGACGAGACGCCGGCGCTCAACTCGCTCGAACTGCGGGCAAGGGCGCGGCGGCTGGCACGGACCTGCGGCAAGCTCGGCCTGATCGTCGTCGACTACCTGCAGCTGATGTCGGCCGCTGGCCTCGGCGAGAACCGTGCGACCGAAATTTCCGAGATCTCGCGCTCGCTGAAGGCATTGGCCAAGGAACTGCAGGTGCCGGTCATTGCGCTGTCGCAGCTGAATCGGACGGTCGAGAGCCGCACCGACAAGCGTCCGGTGATGTCCGACCTGCGCGAGTCCGGCGCGATCGAGCAGGACGCCGACGTCATCTTCGCGCTGTACCGCGAGGAGTTCTACAACCCCGACACGCCCGAAAAGGGCGTCGCCGAAGTGCTGATCCTCAAGCAGCGGAACGGTCCGACCGGGCGCATCAACCTGCGTTTCGCCGGTGAGAACACGCGTTTCGACAACTTGGCGCAGGGCGCGTCAGCCTACTGATCGACAACGCGCCGCGCGCCGATGACGATGTACTTCGCGCCTGAACGCCGTGTCGGCGCCAGTCGCTGGCGCGGCTGGCTGCGCCGGCTGCGGCCGCGCGGCGCCGCCCTGTTCGAACTGCTCGACCGGCACGCGGGTTTGTGCACCGAATCGTTGCGCGCGCTGTCGCAGCTGCTCGGCGATCTGTCGGACCCGGACCGCCGCGTGCGCGAGATCGAGGCGATCGAAAAACGCGCCGACGCAGTGGCCGAGGAATTCGGCGCTGCATTGCGGCCGGCCTGGATGCCGCCGTTTCCGGCGCCGCTGATGCTGGCGCTGGTCAACGAGCTCGATGACATCGCCGACCTGGCCGAGGACGCGGCGCAGTCGGTCCATCTTTATCACCTGACGCGGGCTACGCCGGAGGCCGTCAGGCTGGTTGAACTGGCGGTCCGCAGTGCCGAATCGCTGCAGCAGGCGTTGCGCGATCTTGCCGAACCGGAGAAGACGCGCGCCGTCAGGGAGTCCTGCCGCGAGGTCGACGCGCTCGAAGCGCAGGCCGACCACGTCATGCGCGCCGCGATGGCACGGCTTTTCCGCGATGAAGTCGACGCGCGCGAACTGATCAAGCTCAAGGCGGTGTACGAACTGCTCGAGGCACTGACCGACCGCTGCAAGGACGCGGCCAACAGCATCGAGTCGCTGGTGCTGAAGTACGGCGGATGAGCGCCGCCCGGCCGCGCAGCAGGCGCGCGCTCCCCCTGGAGGGGACAGCCCGCAGGGCGAAGGGGGAAACATAACCACCACGCTCTGGATCATCGCCGTCCTGATGATCCT
>JBFGOX010000306.1:0-4284 GCA_041565015.1 Burkholderiaceae bacterium | reverse complement strand
GCTGCGCGTGATCGTCACCGCCGGCGCGGGCGGTATCGGGCTGGAAATCGCGCGTGCATTCGTCAGCGAAGGCGCGCGGGTGCACGTGTGCGATGTCGATGAGGCGGCGATCGCCGCGCTGTCCAGGAGCGATCCATCGATCGGTTCGACCCGCTGCGACGTGTCCGATCGCGCCGATGTGGCGCGCCTGTTTGCCGACGGCATCGAGCGGCTCGGCGGCCTCGATTGCCTGGTCAACAACGCCGGCATTGCCGGGCCGACCGGTCGCATCGACGAGATCGACCCCGCCGACTGGGATCGTTGCATTGCCATCGACCTGACCGGGCAGTTCAACTGCCTGCGACAGGCGGTGCCGCATCTGCGCCGCTCGGCCAACGCCAGCATCGTCAATGTGTCGTCGCTGGCCGGCCGGCATGGTTTCCCGCTGCGCACGCCGTACGCGGCCGCCAAGTGGGGCGTGGTCGGGCTCACACGTTCGCTGGCGATGGAGCTTGGCGCCGACGGCATTCGCGTCAATGCGCTGCTGCCCGGCATCGTCGCCGGCGATCGCCAGCGGCGCGTGCTCGACGCCAAGGCGAAGGCGCGTGGCATCACTTTCGACGAGATGGAGCGGGTCGCGTTTTCGTTCACCTCGATCCGCGAGTACGTCACGCCGCAGCAGCTGGCCGATCTGGTCGTGTTCGTCGCCAGTCCGCGTGCGCGGACAATCTCCGGCCAGTCGCTGTCAGTCTGTGGCGACACCAACATGCTGAGCTGAAATCGTCCGGCCTGCGCCTCGCGTAAGCTACCTGCGGCCGGTGGCGCCCCAATGGCCGGCTGCCCGCGATCAGAGGAGGAGCACGCTTCGATGAACAAGGAGATCGTTTCGACTTCGGCCGCGCCCAAGGCGATCGGCCCGTATTCGCAGGCGGTGAAGACCGGCCTGGTGGTGTTCGCTTCGGGGCAGGTCGGCCTCGATCCGGGGACCGGCGAACTCGTGAGCCCGGAGTTCGAGCCGCAGGTGCGGCAGGCGTTCAAGAACCTGGAGGCGGTGGCGCACGCAGCCGGCGCGACGCTGGCGCAGGCGGTGAAATTCACGCTGTTCCTGACTGATCTGTCGCAGTTCGCCGCCGTCAACCGGATCATGGGCGAACTCGTGCCGCAGCCGTATCCGGCACGCTCGACTGTCGGAGTTGCCAGCCTGCCGAAAGGCGCGCAGTTCGAGGTCGAGGCGATATTCGTTCTCTGAAGCGACGTCGGCGCGTGATCGGCGCACGCGACCGGGCGCGCAGGCGGGCAGCGGTCGCGCTGGCAGTGGCTTGCGCGGCGGTCGGTGCGATAACGCGCCTGCCGTCCGGAATTGATGGCCGCGAACTCGTCGCGTGAGTCGATGCCCGCGCGCCTGGCCAGGCTCGGCCTGGCGCGCGACTGGGACTTCCTGCTGCATCTGCCGCTGCGTTATCTCGACGAGACGCAGATCACGCCGATCGCGCAACTCGCGGCCGGCGTTGAGCAGCAGGCCGAAGGAGAGGTACTCGCCAGCGAAATCGTCATTCGCGGGCGACGACAGTTGCTGGTGCGGTTGGGCGACGCCAGCGGTGAACTGCTGCTGCGCTTCTTTCATTTCTATCCGTCGACGCGGCAGCAGCTGTCGGTCGGGCGGCGCGTGCGCGTTTTCGGTCCGGTGCGCGGTGGGCTGACCGGCCCGGAAATCGTCCATCCGCGTGTTCATGCGGTACGCGCCGACGAGCCGTTGCCGCAGCAGCTCACGCCCATTTATCCGACCACCGAGGGCGTCAGCCAGGGCTGGCTGCGCCGTCGCATTGACCGCGCGCTGCGCGATGTGGACGTCGACGAGACGGTGCCGGCGGCGCTGGTTGCTGGCTTCCGCCTGCCATCGCTGCGCGACGCACTGCATGGCCTGCATCGTCCGCCGCACGGCGCCGATGCCGCTGCCTTGGCCGAGCATCAAGGGCCGCTGTGGGCGCGGGTCAAGTTCGACGAACTGCTGGCGCAGCAGATCTCACTGCGCACGGCGCGCGCGCAGCGCGCCGAACGGCCGGCGCCACCGCTGCCCGGCGGTGGCGCTCTCGCTGGGCGATTGAGGGCGGCATTGCCGTTTGCGCTGACCGCGGCGCAGCAGCGCGTCTGGCAGCAGATCGAGGCCGATCTGGCGCGCAAGGTGCCGACGCACCGGCTGATCCAGGGCGACGTCGGCAGCGGCAAGACGGTGGTGGCCGCGCTGGCAGCGGCGCAGGCGATCGACGCCGGTTACCAGGCGGCGTTGATGGCGCCGACCGAGATCCTCGCCGAGCAGCACTTCGGCCGCATCGTGCAGTGGCTCGCTCCGCTCGGCGTCCAGGTGGCGTGGCTGGCCGGCAAGCTGAAGACGGCCGAGAAGCGCGCCGCGCAGCAGGCGGCTGCGTCGGGGGCTGCGCAACTGGTCATCGGCACGCACGCGCTGATCCAGGACACGGTCGAATTCGCCAGCCTCGGACTGGCGATCGTCGACGAGCAGCATCGATTCGGCGTCGCGCAACGCTTGCGCCTGCGTGCACAGCCGCAGGGCGGCCGCACGACGCCGCATTTGCTGATGCTGTCGGCAACGCCGATCCCGCGCACGCTGGCGATGAGCTACTTCGCCGATCTCGACGTGTCGGTCATCGACGAGCTGCCGCCCGGACGGCAACCGGTCGTGACGAAACTCGCGGCAGCGGCTCGTCGCGACGAGGTTCTCGACCGCGTGCGCGCCGAGGTGGCGCGTGGCGCGCAGGTCTACTGGGTGTGTCCGCTGGTTGACCAGGGTGACGACGAAGCCACTGCCGAGCTGACCGCTGCGACCCGAATGTACGAGGACACGCGCACGCTGCTGCCCGAGCTGCGTCTCGGACTGCTGCACGGTCAGCTGCCGCCGGCAGCGAAGACCGATGTGATGCGCGCGTTTGCGGCGGGCGATATCGACGTGCTGGTGGCCACGACGGTGATCGAAGTCGGCGTCGACGTGACCAATGCATCGCTGATGGTCGTCGAGCATGCACAGCGCTTCGGACTGGCGCAGCTGCACCAGCTGCGTGGCCGCATAGGCCGCGGCAGCCGGCAGAGCTTTTGCGTGCTGCTGTATGACGAGCCGCTGTCGGAGGCGGCGCGCGAGCGGCTGAAGATCCTGTACGAGTCGAGCGACGGCTTCGAGATTGCGCGCCGGGATCTGCAGCTGCGCGGCCCCGGCGAATTCCTGGGCAGCCGCCAGTCCGGCGTGCCGTTGCTGCGCTTCGCCGACCTCGAACGCGACGTCGATCTGCTGGAACGCGCCCGCGACGTGGCGCTGCAGATGCTGGCGCAGCACCCCGAGGCCTCGGCCCGGCACGTGCAGCGCTGGCTCGGGACGCGTGCGGAGTTCCTGGTCGCTTGACGCAGGCCAGGGCATGATGCCGGCTTTGCCGGCGACCGACGCGTCGCCGCAGCCTGTAGCGGCCGTGCTGCGGCCTATGATCCTGGTTATCGGGCGCGCAGCGCCATCATCGCCGGCGTGGCCGGCATCATCGTGCGGCGGATGCCGCCCCTCATGTCTTTCGGATGACACTGACCGAACTGAAGTACATCGTCGCCGTCGCCCGCGAGCGTCACTTCGGACGTGCGGCCGAGACTTGTTTTGTCAGCCAACCGACGTTGAGCGTGGCGATCAAGAAGCTCGAAGACGAGCTCGGCGTGACCTTGTTCGAGCGCGGCAGCTCGGAGGTGTCGCTGACGCCGTCGGGCGAGCGCATCGTCGTGCAGGCGCAGCGCGTACTCGACGAAGCCGCGCGCGTGAAGGAACTGGCCAAACAGGGCAAGGATCCGCTCAGTGGCGCGCTGCGTGTCGGCGTCATCTACACCATCGGGCCATACCTGCTGCCGGGGCTGATCCGCCAGCTGCTGAAAGACGCGCCGCAGATGCCGCTGCTGCTGAACGAGAACTTCACCGTCAAGCTGATCGAACTGCTGAAGAACGGCGAGATCGACGTGGCGATCCTGGCGCTGCCGCTGCCTGAATCGGGCATGATGATCCAGCCCGTCTACGACGAGCCCTTCATGGTTGCGATGCCGCGCGCGCACCCTTGGACACGGCGCAAGGTGATCGCCAGTGAGGACCTGAAGAAGGAAACGATGCTGCTGCTCGGCACCGGACATTGCTTCCGCGACCAGGTGCTCGAAGTGTGTCCGGAACTGTCGCGCTTCTCGACCGACGCCGAGGGTATCCAGAAGACGTTCGAGGGCTCGTCGCTGGAGACGATCCGCCACATGGTCGCCTCGGGTCTCGGCCTCACG
>JBFGOX010000305.1:0-4286 GCA_041565015.1 Burkholderiaceae bacterium | reverse complement strand
AGTGGCGGTCGACAGGCTGACGCCGGCGAGCATGCAGATCGAGAAAAGGAAATTGCCGAGGAACGACATGCCGAACAGCAGCAGCCGCTCGCGTGGCGCCAGCGGCGCCTCGCCGGCGCGCGGCATCGTCCACGGCAGCATCGCGACTGCCGCGATGCCAAAACGCAGGAACGCCAGCGCAAACAGCGGAATCGCCGCCACCAGCGGCTTGGACAGCGCGACGTAACTGCCGACCAGCGCCATCGACGCGGCGAGCAGTCCGTACGCAAGCCAGGGTCGATCGGGGGCGGCAGCCATCGGCGGCGACGATACCGCAGCGCCCCGGGCGCGCTCGTCGGAGCGCGCCGGCCAACGTGCGGAACGGTCAAAGCTCGCTGCAGGCCGCCGATTCGCGCGTTTCTTGCCGGATCGGCTGATGCGGGCGGTGCGAGACTGCAGCGTCGGTCACTGCGGGCGGCCGGCGTTTTCCGCTTTCTCCTACTGGATCGACCCTTGACGTATCGGTTCTCGCCGCAGAAACACCTGGCACAGCAGGTCGCGCGGTTCTTCTACTGGACCTCGGCCTTCATCCTGCTGCTCGCCGGCGCGCTGCTGTGGAACGTCGCCGCGGCCGGGTTCGAGCGGATGTTCAGCGTCGGTCTCGTGGTGGCGCTGGCGCTGGCGGCGGCGTTCGTCGTGTCCGCCACGCTGCTGGGCCGCGGTCACATGCGCGCCGGCATCGGCGTGGCGCTGGTCGCGATTGCCCTCGGTGCGATCGCCGCGGCCGTCGCCAGCGGGCGCGGCCTGCAGACGGTGCTCCTGAGCGGGCTGGGCATCGTCGTGCTCGTCTCGGCGATCGTCATCGGCCGCCGTGCGGCCGCCTGGATCGCCGCCGGCAGCGGCATTGCCCTGCTGGCGCTGTACTTCGCCGGCGCGAATGGAATGCTGCCGGCGAGCCCCGCGCCGATGCCGCTGCCAAACCTGTTGTTCGCGCACCTGCTGCTGCTCGGCCTCGGCGCGCTGTTCGGCTGGATGGCCACGGCGATCGTCGAGTCGGCCGCGCAGGAAACCGCCGAGCGCGAACAGCGTTTCCGCGCCCTGCTCGGCATCGCCAGCGACTGGTACTGGGAGCAGGACACGCAGTTTCGCTTCACCAAGGCGCTGGCCTGGAACAGGGTGGCGGGCGTTCTCGACGAGGCCGACGTGCTCGGCAAGACGCGCTGGGAACTGCCGCACAGCGACGTCAGCGCCGAGCAGTGGGCGGCGCACCGCGCGCTGCTGCGCGAGCGGCGGCCGTTTCGCAATTTCGTCCTGCGCAGCCGGCAGATCGATGGCCGGGCCGATTACCTCAGCGTCAGCGGCGAGCCGATGTTCGCGCCCGACGGCGAGTTCATCGGCTACTGGGGCATCGGCCGCGGCGTGACGGCCGAGGTCGAGGCGCAGCGGGCGCTGGAGGCGAGCGAGCGCCGGTATCGCGACCTGTTCGATCGCACGCCGACGCCGCTGGTCATTCATCGCAGCGGTGTCGTCGTGCTGGCCAACCGCGCTGCGGCAAGCCTGTTCGGCTATGCCAACGCGCGCGACATGGCCGGCATCGACCTGATCGAGCACACGCCGCCCGAACTGCATGATCTGGTGGGCGGACGTGTCGCGCAGCTGGAGACGATGCGCGTCGGCGAGGAACTTCCGGTCACCGACCTGCGCGTCGTTGGCCGCGACGGCAGCATCCGGCATGCCCAGGCCACGGGCGTGCGCGTCTCGCTGCTCGACGGCCCGGCGACGATGTCGATCTACTTCGACATCACCGAGCGCGTGCGGGCCGATGTCGCGCTGCGACGCTCGGAGCAGATCCTGTCGCATCTGTTCGAGTCCTCGCCCGACGCGATCGTGGTCAGCGAGATCGAAACGAGCCGCGTGCTGATGATCAACAGCCGTTTCGAGGCGCTGTTCGGTTTTCGTCGCCAGGAGATCGTCGGCCGCCGGTCGCTCGATCTGGACCTGTGGGTCGATGCCGCCGATCGCGTCCGGCTGGTCGAGGCGCTGAAGCGCGACGGCGCGGCGCACGGCGTTCCCGTGCGCCGCCGGGCCAAGGACGGTCGCGTGGTGTCGGTGCTGTATTCGGCCGCGCGGATGCAGATCGAGGGGCATGACTACTTCGTCGGCTCGATGCGCGACGTGACGGCGAGCGAGCAGGCGCGCATGCGCCAGGAAGCGATTCTGAACAACGCCTCGATCGGCATCGCCTTCACGCACAATCGCGTCTTCCAGCTGGCCAACCCGGAGTTCGAGGCGATGTTTGGCTGGTCACCGGGCACGCTGACCGGGCAGCCGGGCTCGGTCGTGTGGCGCTCGGCCGAGGACTACGCCGAGATCGGCCGCATCGCCGGGCCGCTGCTGGCGGCCGGCAAACCGGTCGATCTGGAGCGGCAGATGCGCCGCGGCGACGGCAGCGATTTCTGGTGCCACGTGCGTGCCCGCGTCGTCGACCCGAACGATCCGGCCGGCGGTGGCACGATCTGGATTACCGAGGACATCAGCGTCAAGCGCGCCTACGAAGAGGCGCTGGCGGCGGCCAAGGAGGGTGCCGAAGCGGCGAGCCGAGCGAAGAGTGCATTCCTGGCCAACATGAGCCACGAGATCCGCACGCCGCTGGCCGGTGTCCTGGGGCTGGCGCGGCTGGCGCTGCAGACGGCCGACGACGCGCCGCGGCAGCGCGAATATCTGCAGCGCCTGCTCGAAAGCGCGGATGCGCTCGGGGTGGTGATTTCCGACATCCTCGACCTGTCGAAGATCGAAGCGGGCAAGCTGCCGATCGAAAACGTCGACTTCGAACTGCGTTCGACGCTGGACAGCGCCTGCGCGGCCTATCGCGAGGTCGCCGCAGGCAAGGGGCTGGGCTTCGAAGTCAGGATCGCCGCCGAGCTGCCGGCGCATGTCAACGGCGATCCGATCCGCCTGCGCCAGATCCTCGGCAATTTCCTGTCCAACGCGATCAAGTTCACCGAGCGCGGCGGCGTCGAAGTCGATGTCGGTGCGAATGGACACGGGTCGATCCGCTTCGCGGTCAGCGACACCGGCATCGGCGTCGACTCGGCTGCCCGCGAGCGGCTGTTCGAGCCCTTCGCGCAGGGTGACGAGTCGACAAACCGGCGTTTCGGCGGCACGGGTCTCGGCCTGTCGATCTGCCGCAATCTGGCGACGATGATGGGTGGCGATATCGGCTTCAGCAGCGTTGCCGGCGTCGGCAGCACCTTCTGGGTCGAACTGCCGCTGCCGGCCACGGGCCGCGCCGCCCCTGCAACGCCAGCGCAGAGTCGACGGGAGCGCCCGCTGGCCGGACTGCGCGTGCTGCTGGTCGAGGACAACCCCGTCAACATGCTGATCGCCGAGCAACTGCTCCTGCACTGGGGCGCCGAAGTTGCGCAGGCGACCGATGGCCGACAGGCGATCGCCGCCGTCAGCGACGCTGCAGGCGGGTTCGACGCGGTGCTGATGGACGTGCACATGCCGGGAATGGGCGGGCACGAAGCCACCGCCGAACTGCGCCAGCGCTACGCGAAGGACGAACTGCCGATCGTCGCGCTGACGGCCGCGGCGCTGGTCAGCGAGCGCGATCAATGCCTCGCCGTCGGCATGAACGACTTCATCGCCAAGCCGATCGAGGCCGACCGCATGGTCGACGTGCTGCTGCGCGTGACCGCCGGGCGCCGCGCCCAGGCTGCGTAGGTCTCACCGCAGCCCGCGGCCGCGCAAGGCGGACGCAACCTATCCCCCGGCGCTTTCGGTCGCCGCCATCCGCACCAGGTGCTGGCCGGTCTTGTCGTCCTTGCTGACGACGAGCAGCCCACGCGCCACGGCGTCGTCGAGCAGCGCGGCGAAGCCCTTGTAGCCGTGGTAGCTCTCGTTGAATTCGGGCCGGCGCCGTTTCAGCGCCTGCTTGACCATCGACGAATAGATGCGCTCGTCAGAGCCGCGCGCTTCGACCAGCTCCTCGAGCGTCTCGAGCACGAGGTCGATCGCCGCCTGTCGGCGGCCTTCGGCAGCGACATCGGCCGGTGCCTCGGCCTCGCTGCTTTCCGGCTCGGTGGGTTTTTCCGACTTCCTGCGCTCGGCTTTCTTCGCCTCCGGTTTCTTCGGCGCCTTCTTCGCGGCGCTGCGTTTCTTCGCCTCCGCGACACGCACCAGGTCGTCGTAGAAGATGAATTCGTCGCAGTTCTTGATCAGCAGGTCGCTCGTGGAGGCCTTCACGCCGACGCCGATCACCCGCTTGTTGTTCTCGCGCAGCTTGGAAACCAGCGGCGAGAAGT
>JBFGOX010000304.1:0-4291 GCA_041565015.1 Burkholderiaceae bacterium | reverse complement strand
GGCAACTTTCACTGCGCGATCCTCGTCGATCCGCACAAGCCCGAAGAGATGGAAGAAGCCGAGCGCCTGAATCAGCGCATCGTCGCCCGCGCGCTGGCCATGGACGGCACCTGCACCGGCGAGCACGGCATCGGCCTGCACAAGATGGACTTTCTGGTCGAGGAACACGGGGCGGACAGCGTCGAGTTGATGGCGCGCATCAAGCGCGCCTTCGACCCGCTGAACATCCTGAATCCGGGCAAGGTGCTGCGCGTCTAGCCTGCGGCGGCCGTCGCGCGCGCTGCCGCCCAGACGGGCGCCGCGTCAGCGCGGCAGTTTCACCTGCATCGTTTCACCGCCGGCCGCTTTCGTCTGAGCGCCGCGCTTCATCCAGGCGCGCACGGTGACGTGCCCGATCGAAGCCGGAATCCTCACTCCGTCCAGTTCACGCGTGAACGGCTGCTCGGTTTCATGCGGATGCAGCAGCACGCGCGTGCCCAGCACGGTGCCATCGGGCGCGACGACCTCGAAGCGCTCGGCGTAGTAATCCCAGCCGGTGTCGTTGCTGCGCACGGTGACGTCGAACCCGTAGCGCTGCGGCCCCGACGGTCGTACCTTGACGGAGATGACATCGGCCTCGCCCGCCATGGCCGCGATTGCAGCGGCGCAAAGGGCAACGGCTGTCGAAGCTCGCACCAGGCCAGTTTTCATGACGTCGCCTCCAACGTTTCCTTGATCGGCAGCGTAGCGGCGCGAGACGGCGCCGGCCAGCCGATGACAAGCGATCATCGCCGCGTGGCTAAGCGTTGACGCGTAAGGCCATCGACAGCGACTCGACACGCCGATAACGTACCATCGGTAGAAAAGCGCGCGGCGACGCCGCGGGAGAACTGAATCATGGGAGTCGCACGCACGGTGGGTCGCCTGGCGCTGGCGCCGTTCACGAAAGCGCTGCCGCCGATCGGCGACACCGAAAGAGCGGCGCTCGAAGCCGGAACGGTCGGCTTCGAAGGCCGCCTGTTCGCCGGTCGGCCGGATTTCGATGCCCTGGCGGCGGTTGGGCCGAACCGGCTGACCGATGCCGAGCGGTCGTTCCTCGACAACGAGGTGCGCGAACTGATCGAGATGCTCGACGATCACGCGATCGACGAGGCGGGCGACCTGCCGCCGGAAGTGTGGCGATTCCTGCGCGAGAAGAAGTTCTTCGGCATGATCATCCCGCGCGAATTCGGCGGCCTCGGCTTCGGTCACTTCGCGCATGCCACCGTGGTCACGCGCATTGCCACGGTCAACATCGCCACGGCTGTCACCGTCATGGTGCCCAATTCGCTCGGGCCGGCCGAACTGCTGCTGCACTACGGCACCGAGCAGCAGAAGCATCACTACCTGCCGCGGCTGGCCGACGGTCGCGAGCTGCCCTGCTTCGGGCTGACCTCGCCGTATGCCGGCTCGGACGCGGCGTCGATCCCGGACCGCGGCGTGCTGACCGAGCGCATGATCGACGGCAAGACCGTGCGCGGCTTCGTGGTGAACTTCGACAAGCGCTACATCACGCTGGCGCCGGTGGCCACGGTGGTCGGGCTCGCCTTCCATGCCATCGATCCGGACCGCCCGGACGGCGAGCAGGAAATCGGCATCACCTGTGCGCTGGTGCCGGTGCCGACCGATGGCATGGCGATCGGCAGCCGACACCGGCCGATGAACTCCGCGTTCATGAACGGGCCGATCCGCGGCAAGGAAGTGTTCGTGCCGATGGACTGGATCATCGGCGGCGAGGCGAATGTCGGCCAGGGCTGGCGCATGCTGATGGAGAGCCTCGCCGCCGGCCGCGCGATTTCGCTGCCGGCACTCGGCAGCTCGATGCAGCAGGCGGCGCTGTACGTGGTCAACGGCTACGGCCGCGTGCGCGAACAGTTCGGCCTGCAGATCAGCCGGTTTCACGCCATCGCGGCGCTGATCGCGAAGATGGCCGCGGAACTCTACGGCACCGACGCCGCGCGCCGCTACACGGCGGCCGCCCTCGATCAAGGCGAGCGGCCGAGCGTGGCCAGTGCGATTCTCAAGGTGCACCTGACCGAGGCGGGTCGGCGTGCGGTGAACGCCGGCATGGACATCCTCGGCGGCAAGGGCATCATCTACGGGCCGAAGAATCTGCTCGGCGTCGCCTACCGGCAGGCGCCGATCGCCATCACGGTCGAAGGCGCCAACATCCTGACCCGCGCGTTGATCATCTTCGGTCAGGGCGCGGTGCGCTGCCACCCACACGTGCTGGCCGAGATGAACGCCGTCGAGAAGCAGGATGCCGAGGCACTTGGCAAGGCCCTGCTCGGCCATGCCGGCCACGTGCTGCGCAATCTGTGGGCGAGCCTGGTCTCGGCACCGGTGATCGGCTCGCCGCCGCCGGACCTGGCCAAGGAGGCACGGTTGATCGCGCGCGTTTCGGCCAAGTACGCGCTGACCGCCGACGTGGCGATGGGCCTGCTCGGCGGGAAACTGAAGCGCATGGAACTGCTGTCCGCGCGTCTTGGCGACGTGCTGTCCTGCCTTTACATCGCCAGCGCCTGCGTGTGGCGCTATCAAGTCGACGGCGATCCGAAGCTGCGGCCGATCGCGCGGGCAGCGATCCGCGTGCAGCTCGATCTGGCTGCCGCCACGCTGCGCGATCTGTACGCCAACTTGCCGTCGCGCGCGCTGCGCATCATCGCGCCGCTGCTGTTGCACGGGACACGCCACCTGGCGCCGCTGCGCGACCGCGACCTGATCGCGTACGCCGACGCGCTGCGCGAGGATCGCAGCCTGATCGCGCGGCTTTGCCCCGATGTCGGCGTGCCTGTTGCCGGCGGATTGCGCGACCTGATGCACGCGCTCGAACTGGCCGATGCCGTTGCCGACGAAGTGCCGGAACTGAACAAGGTCCTCCGCCGCACGAGCTCGCTCGAGCAAGCGGCCAGCAATTCGCGCGACCCGGCCGCCGCGCTCGCTTACCTGCTTGCCGCCGACCGCGTGATCCAGGTCGACGATTCCGCACCGTAGTCGCGCTGCGCCTCGTCCCGGCGCCTAACCGCGCGCGGTCAAGGCGCCGGCGTTTCAATCGCCAAGGACGGCGAGCGGAGTTTCCAGCGCGGGCTGGCCGTGCGGCGGCCTCAGCGCACGAACGTCGGGCACAAGAAGAAGACGGGGCCCGCAGGCCCCGTTCGGATGCCGTGCGCGGCGCAACCGTTCAGTCGCCGTCGCCGCCGAAAATGCCGAGCAAGGCGAGCAGGCTCTGGAAAACGTTGTACACGGCGAGGTACACGCCAAGCGTCGCCGTGATGTAGTTCGTTTCCAGGCCATCCTTCACGCGCTTCAGATCGTGCAGGATGAAGGCCGAGAAGATGCCGATCGCGAGCACGAACAGCGTGATCATCAGCGCGCTCGACTGGATGAAGAAGTTGGCGATCATCGCCACCAGCAGCATCACGGCGCCGATGAACAGCCACTGGCCCAGCGACGACAGATCGCGCTTGATGACGCTCGACAGCGCGGCCATGCCGAAGAAGATCGTGCCGGTCCCCGCGAAGGCCATCATGATCAGGCTGCCGCCGTTGGCCAGCCCGAGCACGGCGCCGAGCAGGCGCGACAGCATCAGGCCCATGAAGAAGGTGAAGGCGAGCAGCACAGGCACACCGGCGGCCGAATTCTTCAGCCGCTCGATGGCGAACATGAAGCCGAAGGCACCCGCCAGAAACACGATCAGGCCGACGCCCGGCGTCATCGCCCGCGTAATGCCGGTGGAAAGGCCCACCCAGGCGCCGAACACGGTTGGCACCATCGACAGCGACAGCAGCCAATAGGTGTTGCGCAGGACGCGGTTGCGCTGCTGCGCCAGTGCGCCGGATGGCGCGTAAGCGGTCGTGCTTCGCAGACTTTCAGCCATGGAATCTCCAGAGTGAGTCGATCAACGCTCATAGGATGCTACAGGCTTCCGCTGAGTTCCCGGCGCGGCGCCCGTAAATCGCGCGGACCCTCGGATCGCGCGTAAGGGGTTTCCCGGGTCGGTGCATCGATCGGCACTTCAGGTGTCTTGCAGCGCCGCGCGCACGCGGGCGACCGGTGCCGCCACCGCTGGACGCTGGATCGCACACCGACAGGCGCAGAATCGGCCCCTGCGGATTGCCATCTCCAACGACCCGCAACAGGAGCAAAGATGAACCTTGGTTTGATCGGCCTCGGCCGAATGGGTGCAAACATGGCTCGGCGGCTGGCCCGTGCCGGCACGCGCGTGATCGCCTTCGATCGCTCCGCCGACGCGCGTGCCGCGCTGGGCGATGAG
>JBFGOX010000303.1:0-4295 GCA_041565015.1 Burkholderiaceae bacterium | reverse complement strand
GCAAAGAACCGCTATGCGCCGTTCGACCGCCTGCTCGACGCCGACATCATCACCCGCGGCACGCTCGCGCACCTGGCACACGTCGCGCTCAGGAGCCAGCAGCCCGCATTCATCATCGCCAACAACAAGGCCGAGGGCAGCGCGCCGCTCAGTTGCATCGAGCTGGCGAAGGCGATCATCGATCGCTGAAGCGCGGGCGGCAGGGGCGCCGTCGAAAGCGGACGATGCGCAGCACTATCGACCCCTTGCAGACATCGCTCCCCGCCGACAAGCAGGCGTAACCGAGTGACCGCAAATCGGCCATCGATCGTCGTTTCTCAGCCGGCAACCGTTGTCCGAGTTCGGCTTGCGCGACCTGGCCGTTCCCCGGCATGGGCCTCAACGTAGGCATCCAGCAGGCGACGGATCATCCGCTGATACTGGGTGTCCGCCTTGGCGGCTTCGGACTTGAAGAACTCCACACTCTTCTTACTCAGAGTGATTGTGATCTTCACTTCCTCGTCCCGAAACGCTAGCTCGGCCGGCGATGGCAGGAAGTCCCGGATCACCCGAGGCTCGCCGATTGGCTCATTCGTGTATGCGATTTTCTTTCTCATAGATCGTCTTCCCCTTGCGCCAGTAGCCGGCACCGAAGATGCGGATGACTCCGGCCAGATAGGTGAAGCGAACCGTCAAGATCCCTTCACCAACGCGGCCAAAACAGAAGAATCGCCGCTCCCTGGCGCTGTGCGCCGTGTCTTCAGCGATCACCCGCTTCGGATCGGCGAAGGCGTACTGGGCCAGCGCAAACGGAATCCCGTGCTTGGCCTGGTTCTCCGCATCCTTTCGCTTGTCCCACTCGAAGCTGGGCTTCGGCATTCGCGAAGTCTACGCGCAATATGGCATAATCGCCATATCAGTGTATGGCGACGCCAACAGCGACAAGTCCGAGCAAACCGACCGCTTTCGATCGACGTGGGCGGGAGGCACGAGGACCGCTCATGGCCGATTCGCGCCGCTTACCGAAACCGGCTTTCAGGCCGGTACCTAACCCATCATCTGGCTCGGCAGCCAGAGCGCGATGCCGGGGAAGACCGAGATCAGGACCATCGCCAGGAACATCAGCAGCACGAACGGCAGCGAGCCCTTCAGCACGGTCGGCAGCGGCACGTCGGGCGCCACGCCCTTCAGCACGTAAAGATTGAGTCCGACCGGCGGCGTGATCAGTCCGACCTCCCTGTTGATCGTCAGGATGACGGCGAACCAGATCAGGTCGAAGCCCGCCGTCTCGAGCACCGGCGTGAGGATCGGCATCACCATCAGGATGATCGCCACCGGCGGCAGGAAACAGCCCGCGATCAGCAGGAAGATGTTGATCGCAAACAGCAGCACCCAGCGGTTCAGGTCAAGGTCGACCAGCCACTGCGCCGCCGACTGCGTCACGTACAGCAGCGACATCATGTAGGAGAACACCGCCGCCGCGCCGATGATCATCAGGATCATCGACGACTCGCGCACCGTCTCGCGGAAGATTCGCCACTGATCCTCGAGCCGCCACTGCCGGTAGATGACGATGACCAGCGCCAGCGCCAGCACCGCCGACAGCGCCGCCACTTCCGACGGCGTGGCCAGTCCACCGTACATTGCATAGGCAATCGCGATGACGATGCCGATGAACGGCGAGACGCGACCCACCCCCTCCATCTTCTGCTTCAGCGTGTAGCGCACGATCTCCGTTTCGGGTGCGGCGCGCTGCGCCAGCAGCGTCGAGATCCACGCGTAGACGGCGAACAGCACCACCAGCAGGATGCCCGGCACCACGCCGGCGAGGAACAGGCGGCCGATCGACGTTTCGGTGGCCAGGCCATAGAGGATCATCGTGATCGACGGCGGGATCAGGATGCCGAGCGTGCCGCCGGCGCAGATCGAGCCGGTGGCCAGCGCCGCCGGCACGCCGCGCTTGACCATTTCCGGCACGCCGGCCTTGCCGATCGCCGCCGCCGTCGCCGGGCTCGAGCCGCAGATCGCCGAGAAGATGCCGCAGGCCAGGATGTTGGCGATGACCAGACCGCCCGGCACGCGGTCGAGCCAGCGATGCAGCGATTCGTAGATGTCCTTGCCGGCCGCGGAAGCACCGATCGCCGCACCGAGCAGGATGAACAGCGGGATCGTCAGCAGCGCGAACGACGACAGCTCGTCCATCATCAGGATCGGCACGTTGGCGAGGCTGGCCGCTCCCTCGAAGAACAGCAGGAAGCCGACCGCAACGAGCGTCAGCCCCCAGGCGATGGGCAGGCCCGAGAACAGCACGACCAGCGTGACGACGAGGATCAGGCCGCCGATCTGCAGTTCGCTCACCGCGCCCCCTTCGCCCGGCTGACCGTCCCGCTGCGGGGGCGCGAGCGGGACACGGGGTCATGCGCCGCGGCATGACCCGTGCCTGCGAGCGGGCGAGCGCATGCAGGCGCGAGCGCGGCCTGCAGGGCAGGAGCGCCTTCGGGCGGTCGCGCGGCGCTCATTTCTGGCCTGCTTCCAGCATCGATTCACGCAGCAGGTCGGCGACGTACTGCAGCGCAGTCAGGCCGAGGCCCACCGGCATCGTCAGAAACAGCGGCCATTTGAGCGGCGCCCACGTGCTTTCGGTGCGATCGCCGCGCTCGAAGGCTTCGAGCGTCAGTCCAGCGCCGACCCAGGCGAGATAGATGCAGACGGCCAGGCCGACCAGTCCGACGACGATCGCCACGCCTTTCGCCGCCGGCCGCGGCAGGTAGTGCGACAGCAGGTCAACGCCGACGTGGCCCTGGGTGGCAAGGCAGTAAGGCGAGGCCAAGAACAGCGCGGCCACCATCATGTAGACGGAGAACTCGATCTCCCAGTACGTCGAGGCGCCCATCGCCCGGTAGATGACGCTCCACGTGATGACGAGGGCAGCGAGCGCCAGCATCACCGCCGCGACGGCGGCGCACGCCGTGCTGAGCCGAAACACCGCGCGGACGAAGGCAGGCAGCATGGTTGCGGGGCTGGCAAAAAAAGCGGGCCAGTTGCCCGGCCCGCATTCGATCAGGACGCCACGATCACTTGACCGCGAGCAGCGCGTCGAGCAGGTCTTTTGACGTGGCCGACTTGCCGGCGAACTCCTTCCACGCCGTGTCCTTGGCCAGCGCTACCCACTGGTCGTACTCGGCCTGCGTCATCTCGTGCACCTTGGCGCCGGCCTTCTTGTAGGCCTCCTCCATCTTGTCGACCGCCTCGCGCTGCAGCTTGAGGAAATACTCGTCCGATTTCGCGGCCGCCTCCTCGAAGAGTTTCTGCTGCGCCGGGGTCAGCTTGTCCCAGTGCTGCTTCGACATCACCAGCGGCTGCAGCAGCATCCACAGCGAATACTTGGCGGGCGTGGTGGCGAACTTGGTCTGTTCGTACAGCCGCATGCTGACGAAGGTCTCGGCCGAGGTCAGCGTGCCGTTGAGCACGCCCGACTGCAGCGACGGGTAGATCTCGGTCGACGGCATGCTGACCACCGACGCACCGGCGGCCTTCAGCATGACTTCAAACGTCGGGTCGGCGGCGCGCATCTTCAGGCCGTCGACGCTCTTCGGCCCGGTGATCTCGCGGTCCTTGGTCGCGAACGCGCCCGGCGTCCACCACCAGGTGACGATGTGGATGCCGTTGGCATGCGCCAGGTCCTGCAGCTTCTTCTGGAACGGCGTGCCGCGCAGCTTCATCGCATGGTCCAGCGTCGGCACCGTGCCCGGCATGATGATGATCGAGAATTCCTGCGCCTTGCCCACCGCGTACGACATCGGGAACACGGCCATCTCGAGCGTGCCGTTTTGCAGCGCGTCGAGTTGCGCGACCGGCTTGATGCCGAGCGACTGCGCCGGATAGATGCGGAACTTGATGTTCGGATCCTTGGCGTTGACCTCCTTGACGAACACGCGCGTGGCCAGGTCGCGACCGTCGGCGTTGGCCTTCCACTGGTGCGAGATCTTGATTTCCTGGCCGACGGCAGACGCCGAGGCAAAGGCGACCAGCGCGAACGCGGCCGCCCAACGGCTGAACAACTTCATGGCTCCTCCTTTGGTGGAATCTGCGCGCCGGCCCTGACGCCGACGCCGTCCCGATGTGCGCTTTAGGGCTGTTGATTGTCTCGGATGGACGCAAACGAGCCATCCGGTGAACTACGCATACCGTAACCGATTGTGCGGTATTCGTGTCGCTGCAGTGCAGTCAACGGGACTGCTGGAGTCTACGCGTTCACCTCGAGCGCGGGCGGCCCGGCGGGGTCTGCTGACCGGCGTCGGCGCGCCGAGATCAGG
>JBFGOX010000302.1:0-4315 GCA_041565015.1 Burkholderiaceae bacterium | reverse complement strand
GGTAAGCACGAGGGCGATGCCCAGCGCATGCAGGATCACACCGTGCCCGATCTTCTGGTGACCGTAAATCGCCAGGAACGTCGCTGTCAGCGCCGCGGCCGGCAAGCTGCCCAACGCCAGCCTCCGCACGACCAGCCAGTCGATCGTTCCCCTGCGACCATGCACCACAGCGCCGAATACTTTTGTGATCGATGCGAACAGCAGGTCGGTTCCAACGGCAAGGCTCGGCGAGACGCCGAACAGCATCACCAGGATTGGCGTCATCAGCGCGCCGCCGCCGATGCCGGTCAATCCGACGACGAAACCGACACCGGCACCGGCGAGGCTGAAGAGCCACCACTCGATCATCGACTCGGCTGTTTCGAATAGGGGCAGGCCTTAGGTTCGGACGCTGGGGTCAAGTGCTGCACCCACGCTGAGTCCGCTTGTGTGACAGCCGCTCGGCTGCCTGTAGCCGAAGCCGTAAGGACGCTAGAAATACCCCTCCTGCTTTTTCTTCTCCATCGCGCCGGCCTGGTCGTGATCGATCACGCGGCCCTGGCGCTCGGAGGTGGTGGTCAGAAGCATCTCCTGAATGATCGCCGGCAACGTGTCGGCGCTCGATTCGACGGCGGCGCTCAGCGGATAGCAGCCGAGCGTGCGGAAGCGCACCGTGCGCATCTGCGGCTTCTCGCCCGGACGCAGCGGCATGCGCTCGTCATCGACCATGATCAGGCCGCCCTCGCGTTCGACCACCGGCCGCGGCCTCGCGAAGTACAGCGGCACGATCGGGATCTGCTCCAGATACACGTACTGCCAGACGTCGAGTTCGGTCCAGTTCGACAGCGGAAATACGCGGAAGCTCTCGCCCTTGTTCTTGCGTGCGTTGTAGACGCGCCAGAGTTCCGGCCGCTGGTTCTTCGGATCCCAGCGATGCTGCGCCGAGCGGAACGAAAAGATCCGCTCCTTCGCGCGCGATTTCTCCTCGTCGCGCCGCGCGCCGCCGAACGCAGCATCGAAGCGGTATTTGTCCAGCGCCTGCTTCAGCGACACCGTCTTCATGATGTCCGTGTGCACGGCGGAGCCATGCGTGAACGGATTCACCCCCGCGGCCAAGCCCTCCTGGTTCACGTGCACGATCAGGTCCAGACCGAGTTCCTGCGTGCGCTGCTGGCGGAACGCGTACATGTCGCGGAACTTCCACGTCGTGTCGACGTGCAGCAGCGGGAACGGCGGCTTGGCCGGAAAAAAGGCCTTGAGCGCCAGGTGCAGCATTACCGAGCTGTCCTTGCCGATCGAATACAGCATGACCGGGTTCTCGGCCTCCGCCACCACCTCGCGCATGATGTGGATGGCCTCGGATTCGAGGCGCTGCAAATGGGTCAGCCGCTGCGGCGGGATGGCCAGCGCGGGCGAATCGTTTTTCATTGAGCGAATGGTTCGACGATGATGGTCCGGAAAGCAGGGGAACAATCTTTCCGGCGCAAATGAGGGACCAATGCGCCGCCGGCGCTCGAATTAGGCCCCGGCCTGCGCCGGGGCGACGGCGCAGTATCGTCATCCCCGCGCAGGCGGGGATCCAGCGTCTCTAGCAAGAAAGACACTGGGTTCCCGCCTGCGCGGGAACGACGTGGCTTAGTAGGCAGGACATTGAGCGGACGCAGAGCATCCATCAGATCATCCCCCGCAGCCGCAGCAGCGCGATGACCCGTTCGGCGGCGTCGTCCGGCGACAGCTCCGCGGTGTTCAGCCCCAGTTCCGCCGACTCCGGCGCCTCGTAAGGCGAATCGATGCCGGTGAAGTTCTTGAGTTCCCCTCGGCGGGCCTTGGCGTACAAACCCTTCGGATCGCGTGACTCGGCCACCTCCAGTGGCACGTCGACATAGACCTCGAGGAACTCGCCCTCCTTCATCAGGCTGCGCGCCAGCCGCCGCTCGGCGCGGAACGGCGAGATGAATGCGGTGAGAACGATCAGCCCGGCGTCGACCATCAGCTTCGCGACCTCGCCAATGCGGCGGATGTTCTCGACCCGGTCGGCCTGCGTGAAGCCGAGGTCCTTGTTCAGCCCGTGGCGAACGTTATCGCCGTCGAGCAGGTAGGTATGACGGCCCATCGCCGCCAGCTTGCGCTCGACCAGGTTGGCCACTGTCGACTTGCCCGATCCTGAAAGCCCGGTAAACCACAGCACGCAGGGCTGCTGGCCCTTCAGTTGCGCCCGCGCCGACTTGCTGACGTCGACTGCCTGCAAATGAATGTTGTGCGCGCGGCGCAGCGCGAAATGGATCATGCCCGAGCCGACGGTGGCATTGCTCATCCGATCGATCAGGATGAAGCCGCCGGTGTCGCGGTTCTCGGTGTATGCGTCGAAGGCGATCGGCTTGTCGACGCTGATGTTGGCCACGCCGATCTCGTTCAGCGCCAGCGTTTTCGCCGCCATGTGCTCGAGCGTGTTCACGTTGACCCGGTACTTCAGGTCCGTGACCTGCATCGGCACCGTCGTGCCGCCCGTCTTCATCCAGTACTGGCGGCCGACGAGCAGCGGATCGTCGTGCATCCAGACGATCGTGGTCTCGAACTGGTCGGCCACCTCGGCCGGCGCGGCCGCCGCACAGATCACGTCGCCGCGCGAGATGTCGACCTCGTCGGCCAGCGTCAGCGTCACCGATTGCCCGGCCACGGCCTGCGGCAGGTCGCCACCGTGCGTCACGATGCGCGCCACCCTTGACTCGCGTCCCGAAGGCAGAACCCGCACGCGGTCGCCGGGACGGACCAAACCCGAGGCGATCGTCCCGGCAAAGCCGCGAAACTCCTGGTTCGGCCGGTTGACCCACTGCACCGGCAGACGGAACGCACCTGCCTGCGCGCGCATTTCGTCGACCTCGACCGTCTCCAGCACCCGCATCAGCGTCGGGCCTTCGTACCACGGCGTGTTGCCGCTGGGGCTGACCACGTTGTCGCCTTTCAGCGCCGACAGAGGAATCGGGATGACGTCAGTCAGACCAAGCTGCGCCGCAAAGGCCCGATACTCGGCGACGATCTCCTCGAAGCGCTCGCGCGAGTAGTCCACCAGGTCCATCTTGTTCACCGCCAGCACGATGTGGCGGATACCGAGCACGGAAACGATCGTGCTGTGCCGGCGGGTCTGCGTCAGCACGCCCTTGCGCGCGTCGATCAGGATCACCGCGAGATCTGCCGTGGACGCGCCGGTGGCCATGTTGCGGGTGTATTGCTCATGCCCCGGCGTGTCGGCGACGATGAACTTGCGGTTTTCGGTCGAGAAGAAGCGATAGGCGACGTCGATCGTGATGCCCTGCTCGCGCTCGGCGGTCAGGCCGTCAACAAGCAGCGCCAGGTCGAGCTCCTCACCCTGCGTGCCCCACTTGCGCGAATCGCCCTGCAGGGCGGCCAGCTGGTCGTCGAAGATCAGCTTTGATTCGTACAGCAGCCGGCCGATCAGCGTGCTCTTGCCGTCGTCGACCGAGCCGCAGGTGATGAAGCGCAGCAGCCCCTTGCGCTCATGCTGGCGCAGATAGCCCTCGATGTCGCTGGCGATCAGGGGGGAGGCGTGGGACATGATCTGCATCGGCGCCCCACAGAATCGAGGACGCAAGAGCGTTATGTGTCGATTAGAAGTCTGAATTATGCCGAGCAAAAACATTCCTCTGGACCGGCATCGCCAAACGGCGGCGCAGAACCGACGGAACGAAGCTTTTCACCGGACGATCAATCTGCAAACTTAAACCTCCGCAGCGATGCTCTCCAAAAAGAACGACACGGTGGCAGCGGCTCTCTTTGCGTTGAGGGCGCACGGTCGCTCGCCTAGACTTGCGGACGCAGCTTGGTCGATGAGAATTCCCGTGCCAAAAACCACAGCGTTTGACTCGAAGTTCTGTCCAAGTCGAGCCTTCGTGATCAGTACTGGCGTACTGATTGCCATTCTTTGCCTCGCTCTGGTGTTCGGCCTGGCGCACGAAAGCAGTTCGCCGACGATTCTGAGCCGGTACAGCACCGGTTATTTTGCGCTGCTCGTCGCGATGGCGACGTGCATCGGCTTGCTCTCGTGGCTCCTTCTTGCCCCACAACCGACGTTCGTGCGCTGGGCCGGCAATGTCTATGCATTGCTCACTTCAACGATCGTGGCGGTTGTCGCTGCAGAGATTGGGCTTCGGGTTGTGAACCCATGGGGCATCGAGTTGTTCAGCCTCCTGCCGTATCACATGCAAGGCATGGTAGATCACCCACAACTCGGTTACACGCACCCGAAATCCGTTTCCTATCGGCTCGGCAAGAACCGCGTGTCCTTGAATTCGCACGGCCATCGGGATGACGAGATGCC
>JBFGOX010000301.1:0-4333 GCA_041565015.1 Burkholderiaceae bacterium | reverse complement strand
GTGCCGTGGCCGGCGCCGCGGCCGGCGGCACAACTGGCACCGCTGCCGGCGAGTTCGCTGCGATCGGCGCCGCTTGCGGCGCAGCCGCTGCCGGCGTTGCCGCCGTCTGCAGGTTCGTGATCGGCATCGCCCTGCGCCCGCTCGCCAGCCGCGGCGTGATCAGGAACATGCGCTCGATGCGTGACGACGAACTGACGCGGTTCTTGAACAGGTTGCCGACCAGCGGCACGTCGCCGAGCACCGGCACCTTGTCGACGCTGGAGGCGGTCGCATCGCGCACCATGCCGCCGATCAGCAGGCTTTCGCCCTCGGCGATCAGCGCCTGGGTGTTGATGGTCGAACGCTCGATCACCGGGATCTGGTCGACCTGGCGGTTGGTCAGGTTGCCGTCCTCGACGTTGACCAGCAGCTTGATGCGGGTGGCATCGCGGTCGCGGAACACGTGCGGCGTGACGCGCAGCGACGTGCCGGCGTTGACGTTGAACAGGTCGACCTGCTCGCGGCCGGCGACACGGACGAAGAAGGTCGAGCTGTTGTCGAATACCGCTTCGACGTTCGACAGCGTCACCACCTGCGGGCTGGAGACGATGCGCGCCGCGCCTTCGGCCTGCAGCGCGCGGATGCGGGCGATGAACTGTCCTGCCGAGCCGAGCACGATCGAGGCGATGCCGCCGATGCCGGCGGTCGGCACGCCGCCGTTGTAGCCAGCCTCGCGGCCGTCGTTGCTCCAGCGCCAGTTGATGCCGAGCTCACGCGCCCGGTCCGTGTTCACGTCGATGATCGTCGCTTCGATCTCGAGCGACTGCGGCTCGACGTCGAGCGCCGCGATCAGCTGTTCGTAGCGCGGCAGCCGCTCGGCCAGATCGCGCACGATCACCGCGTTCAGGCGCGGGTCGGCCTCGATGCGGATCGGCTGCGCATTTGGCATCGCGATGGTCGTGACGGGTCGTGGCTCGGCCGGCTGCGCGGTACGGGCCAGCGCGGCGACCAGCGCATCGACCTGCGCGGTGCGCGCCGCCTCGGCGGTGATCTTTTCCGGCCGTACGCCCTGCCCGGCCAGGCCTTGCCCTTTCAGGCTCGGCTGCGTCGGGCTGAGCGCGATCTCGTGCCCGATTGGCGCCGTCGGCGGCGCACCAACCAGCGAACGCAGGATCGACGCGACGCCAGGCACGACGATCTGGCGCCCGCCCAGCGTCATCGTCACGTCCTGCGCCCACGCGTAGCGCAGATAGAAGACGCGGAAGTCTGCACCGGCAGACGGCTGCGGCGGCGGCGCCTGCTGCGCCTGCCTGGCTTGCAGCAATTCCTCGACCTGGTCGACGAAGCGGCGTGCGCCGACTGCCAGCAGGCTGCCGTTGGAGCTGCGGCGCAGCGTGTTGCGCGCATCGGTCAGGCCCAGTTCCTCGATCTCGCGCAGCGCGCGCTCCGACAGCGCCGGCGCCACGGTGTAGGTGCGGCGCGCCAACTCGGAGGTGGGCGCGACGTGCATCACCGCGCCGTCGAAGTACGGCACCAGGTTGTACACACGCGCGATGTCGCGCAGCACCTTCTCGGCCGGGCCGACGAAGGTGCCGTTGACGGTGCCGGTCACGCCGGCGCTGATGTCGGCCGGCACATCGACAGCGGCGAACAGGTTCTGCAGGAACGCCGCGATCGGCTGTTCGCGCGCGGTGATCGACACATTGCGCGCCGCGTTCGGCATCGGCGCCGCCTGCACCGCGGTCACCGCCAGCAGCCCGGCAAGGATCGCGCCGCGCGTCAGACGCGCACTCCAGGAGCGGAACACGTTCTTCATTTATGCAGCCTCCAGCATCGGCGCGCCGGGAACGGCAACGCGGTCAACCACGTCCAGCTGCAACGTGGGCATCAGTTCGTGATAGGAAAGCACCGGCGTTTCGAAGCACTCCGACTCGATCAGCCTGCGCAGGTGCCAGCGCACGTCGATCGCGGTGACGACCGCCGCCGGGCGATGGCGCTCGATCGCCGCCACCAGTGCCTGGCTGACGCCGCGCGCCATGTCCGGCTCGAGCGCCAGTTGCGCCACGCCGCCGCTGACGCGCACGGCCTGGCGCAGCAGGTCTTCGAGCTGCGGTTGCAGCAGCACCGCTCCCAGCCGTCCCTGCGGCGCGACCTGGTGGCTGATCTGCCGGCGCAGCGCGACGCGGGCAAACTCGGTCAGTGCATGCGGATCCTTGTCGCGCTGCGCCCCTTCGGACAGCGCCTCGAGGATGTCGCGCAGGTTGCGGATCGAGACCGACTCGCTGACCAGCCGGCGCAGCACTTCGGCGACGCGTTGCAGGGGCAGCGCGCGCAGCACTTCCTTGACCACGTCGGGCACGTCGGCCGCGGCGCGGGTGAGCATGTTGGTCGTGTCCTGCGTGCCGAGGAACAGCGGCGCGTTGCGACGCAGCGCCTCGCGCATCGCGCCGCCAAGGGCCGCATGCACGTCGCCGGCGGGGACCGCGCCCTGCGCGATCGGCACTTCAAAAGCAAGCAGTTCCCACTGCTGCGCGGCCTCGCGATGGCCGTGCAGGTGAATGCGCGGCAGCGGCAGACCGAGATTCAGATGGAACTCCTCGAGCACGTCTTCCAGCGTGGCGGTCAGTTCCTTCGCCTCGTCGGCCGCAAGCAGCGACGCCGGCACGCGCAGCAGCAGCGGCACCGACGGCCGTTGCTGCTGCGGGGCGGTGGAAGTGACCTGAGGTGGCGTGTCCAGCCGCCTGACGATGGTGCGCACGGCGGGGTGTCGCATCTCACGGATGCGTTCACGCAGCGCCGGCGTCAGCAAGGCTCCGGCGCCCATCGACACCAGCCCCAGGGCGACGAACACCGCGGCCGGAAAGCCGGGCACGAGGGACATCAGCAGGCAGATGCCGCCGGCCACCAGCAGCACCCGCGGCTTGGCGGTGACCTGCTTGCGGATCGAATCGCCGAGGTGCTTGTCGTCCTCGTCGGTGGTGCGGGTCACGATCAGGCCAGCGGCCATCGCGCCGAGCAGCGCCGGGATCTGCGCCACCATGCCGTCGCCGATGGTCAGGATCGAGTACTTGGTCAGCGCGGCGCTGACATCCATGCCGAGCTGCATCACGCCGATCGCCAGGCCGCCGAGCAGGTTGATGACGATGATGACGATGCCGGCGATGGCGTCGCCCTTGACGAACTTCATCGCGCCATCGAGGCTGCCGTGCAGCTTGCTTTCCAGCTCGAGCGACTTGCGGCGCCGCTTGGCCTCGTCCTTGTCGATCAGGCCCGAGCGCAGGTCGGAATCGATCGACAGCTGCTTGCCGGGCATCGCATCGAGCGAAAAGCGCGCCGCGACCTCGGCCACGCGCTCGGCGCCCTTGGCGATGACGATGAACTGCACCACGGTGATGATCAGGAACACCACCAGGCCGACCACGAGGTTGCCGCCGGCGACGACCTTGCCGAAGGTGTCGATGATGTGGCCGGCATGGCCCTCGAGCAGGATCATGCGCGTGGTCGCGATCGACAGCGACAGCCGGAACAGTGTCGAGACCAAAAGCACGCTCGGAAAGACCGAGAACTCCAGCGGCCCGGCGATGTACACGCCGATCAGCAGCAGCACCAGGCCCGAGGCGATGTTCACCGCCACCAGCAGGTCGATCGCCCATGCGGGCAGCGGCAGGATCATCATCGCCACGATCGAGACGATGCCCATCACGAGCAACAGGTCGCTGTAGCGCGCGAACACGCTTTCCGGCGTGGGCGTCGCGCTGCGGAAATAAGCTGACATGCTCATCGCTACGCTCCGCGTGCAATCAGTACGCCCTGCGCCGAGATCGAGAACTCGTCGGTCAGGCGCCGGTACACCGCCAGCACGTCACGAACGTAGGCCTGCGTTTCCGGATACGGCGGGATGGTCCGGCCGTACTTCTCGACCGCGCCCTCGCCCGCGTTGTAGCCAGCCAGCACCAGCTTCAGGTCGCCGCGGAAGCGATCGTGCAACGTGCGCAGGTAGGTGGCACTGGCGCGCACGTTGGTGTTGGCGTCGAACAGCTGCTTGCTGTCCGTGACACCGAAGCGGCGTCCGGTGGCCGGCATCACCTGCATCACGCCGCGGGCACCCGCGGGTGATTCGGCCTTTGCGTTGTGGCGGCTTTCGACATGCGCGATTGCATGCAGCAGCAGCGGATCGAGATCGTGCGCGCGTGCCGCCTCGACCAGGGCCGGCGCCAGCGCAATCACCCGCTTTTCATTGCGATCGGGCGGCGGCAGGACCCGCGCCGGGTTCTCCGCCGGCGTGGTCGATTGCTCCTGCTGCGCAGCGCCGCCCGGCTGGCCGTCGGACATCGGCACGGCGACCGAGCGCGAG
>JBFGOX010000300.1:0-4341 GCA_041565015.1 Burkholderiaceae bacterium | reverse complement strand
TTTCCATCACCAGTACGGCGGCCATTGCCGCGGTCATCTTGGCCATCTGCGTCTCCTTGCAGGACTTCTTCCCGATGGCGCCCACTGTAGAGAGCGCAGGTCCACCGAGGAACGCCAGCGCTGGCGATAACACCTATTCCAAGTTCGAAGACCCTTCCGTAGCAAGCGCAGGAACGCCGACATGGACCGGGTCACCGGCTGGCAACTGTTCGTCCGCGCGGCAGAGGCGGGCAGCTTCTCGCGCGCGGCGCGCGACCTGAACCTGACCCAGCCCACCGTCACCAAGCACGTCGCCGCGCTGGAAAAGCAGCTCGGCGCGCGGCTGCTGAACCGCAATACGCGCGGGCTGAGTTTGACCGAAGTCGGCGCCCTGTATTACGACAAGTGCAAGGCGATCTTGGACAGCATCGAGGAGGCCGACGACATCGTCAACGCGCGCCAGGGCCAGGTGCGCGGCACGCTGCGTATCGGCACCTCGGTCGCCTTCGGCCGCCGCGTGATCACGCCGCTCGCGCTCGAGTTCATGAAGCGGCACCCGCAGCTGCGCATCGACCTGTCGTTTGAGGACACCTATGTGGATCTGGTCGCGCGCGGCATCGACGTGGCGATCCGCATGGGCAAGCTCGCCGACTCGTCCCTGGGCGCGCGCTACCTCGGCACCAATCCGTGGGTGATGGTGGCCGCACCCGCCTATCTGAAGCGGCACGGCACACCGCGCGCGCCGGCCGACCTCACGCGGCACAACGTGCTCATTTACAGCACGGTGCTCGGCGACGACCGGTTGCACTTCATTCGCGGCGGCCGGCCGCAGACGGTGGCGGTTAGCGGCAGCCTGCGCGCCAACAACCTGGCGACGATCCTCGACGCGGTGCGCGCGAACATGGGCGTGGCGGCGCTGCCTTGGTACGTGGCGGCCGCGGCGATCGGCGACGGCAAGATCGTCACGGTGCTCGACGAGCACGCAATGCCGGCGCAGGAAATCCACGCGGTGTATGCGTCGCCGCGCCAGGTGCCGGCCAAGGTCGCGGCGCTGATCGCCTTCCTGCAGGACTTCTTCCAGGGCGAGTGGTGGCTGCGAAAGTTGTAGGGCGCGGCTCCCGATCGCGGCACGAGCACTGCTAATCGCCCTTCGTTTCGGCACCTGGCCTGCGCCACGGCGCATCGGCGAACTTCTCGATCAGGAACTCGACCATTGCCGCCACCTTCGGTAGCCGATGCTTGCCGGACGGCATCAGCGCGTGCAGCGAGACCGGCTCGACGTGATGGTGCTCCGTCAGCAGCGCGACCAGGTCGCCCCGTTGCAGCCGCGGGCCGACCGTCAGGTCCATCAGCCTGATGATGCCCAGCCCGGCGGTGGCCATGCGCAGCATCGTCTCGGCATTGTTGGCGCTGAAGTTGCCGCGCACCTGGATGCGGCGCACGCCGCCGGGCGCGGCCGGGTCGTCGAACGGCCAGTGCGACAGCTCCGGCTGCTCGTACAGGCGCAGGCAGTTGTGTCCGAGCAGGTCCTCGGGCCGCTGTGGCGTGCCGCGCGCCGCCAGATACGACGGCGCGGCGCAGATCACCCGGTGCAGATCGCAGATCCTGCGCGCCACCAGCGACGAGTCGGTGAGTTCGCCGACGCGCACCGCGATGTCGTAGCCCTGCTCGACGATGTCGACCATGCGGTCCGTCACTGCCAGCGCGAGTTCGATCTGCGGATAGCGGGCGAAGAACTCCGGCAGCACCGGCGGCAACTGGTGCAGCCCGAGCGCGACGCTGACCTGCATGCGCAGTGCACCCTGCGGCACGTGCCTTGCCCGTCCGACCTCGCGCTCGGCCTCGTCGATCTCGGCCAGGATGCGCTGCGCGCGAGCGAAGAAGGCCTCGCCTTCGGCCGTGAGGCTCAGGCTGCGCGTTGTCCGATTCAGGAGACGGACCCCGAGGCGGTCCTCTAACCGGGTGACGATCTTGGAGATCGCCGATGGCGTCAGTTCGAGGCTCGGCGCGGCCGCCGAGAAGCCGCCCGCCTCGACGGCGCGCACGAAAACCGTCAGTTCCCCGGTCCGGTCGATCGCCATCTGTTCCGAGTCATCACAAATATTGTTCTGCCGCGATCGATTGTATTCGTGCAAGCGGGTAATTAGATTGGGTTTGTCATCAAGCAAGCAGCACACACTGCAGACACGCCATGAACAACACACGCAAACCCGATTTGTTGAGCTACGAGATCCAGGCGCAGACGATGCGCCAGCAGGCGATCGCCGACCTGGCCCGTTCAGCCGCGCAAGCACTGGCCCGCTTGGCCGGCGCAGTGCGCGGATGGGTGAAACCCCGGCGACCGGTGTCTCCGGCAACGTTGCCCCTGTAAGAGACGCGAACTGACGGGCCGGCCACAAGGCCCCGCCCGTCCGCGCACTCGCGCCGGCCTGTCCCGGCGCCGCGTTGCGGTACCCCACCGCGTATCGACCGGCAGGCGCTGCCGTTTCAGGTCGAGCCGTTCGACGCTGCTTGCCGAACTGCGCGTCAGCCGGCTTTGTGCGGCGTCAAGTGCGACCCATCGTCGCCACCGACGTCGAAGGCAAGATTGCGAAAAGTCATCTCGCGTCGGAGCGCGCGCGTCTACGGTAAGCGCTGGATTTGCTCGGGAGAACGCAAGTGATGAACAGCGCGCGACTGCAATGGCCTTCGACTCAGTTGGAATTGGACGACCTGGTACACCGGCTGATGAAAATGGCCTGCGAAGTGCACTTCGTCGAGATCGGCCTGGACGGTGGGCAGGTGGCCAGGCTCGACGCAGCCAAGGACGCCGTTCGCGACATCCAGCGCGCGCTGGGCGAGGCGATAGACACCGTCGAAAAGGGCGAACGCGACGTCATCGCTACCCGCCTGGTGGACCTGCTGCGTTCGCTGCGCGATGACGGCCTGGCGCTGACGGCGACCGTCGATCAGCGCACGGTCGAAGGCGCGGTCGGCGTCGGCCGGCTCGAGGTCCTTACCATCGTCGTCGAACGGCAGCCATCGATACAGGAGGCGGCGGCCGCCTGACGTCGCCGCTGGCCGGCTCGGCCGCAGTCAGAACACCATCGTGCGAGTCGAAGGCTCGATGCCGGCGCCGATGACGGTAGCGGCGCCGGCAATGCCGTCGACCTCCGCCAGCATGGCTTCACCGCGCCGCTGCTCGGCTAGCGCCATCGCGCAGGCGTACAGCCGCACGCCGGCCGCTTTTGCCTCGACGATGAAGTCGTACACGGTCTTGCTGCGTGCGCGGTCGGTGCAGGCCGCAGCAGCGACACCTTCGAACAGCCAGCGCACCGCGCCGGCGGTGAAGTGCATCTCGACGTCCTGTTCGAGCGCCCGCGCAGCCAGCGCATAGACAAACGGCGCCGCGACGAGGTCGGGACGCTCGGGTCCGGCGGACCACACCACGATGACCAGTCGAGTGGCGGACTCGGCCATACGTTCAATAGCCCCGCGTCGGATCGAAGTCGAGGTCCGCTCCCGGATCGATGGGCGCCTCCTGCCGGCTGGTCAATCGCGGCGCCAGCCAGCGCGCGTACGCCTCGGCGTCGAGCAGTCCGTCGCGCTCGCGCTCCAGCGCAGTGGCTCGCACGCGAAACATCCAGCCCTCGCCATAAGGGTCGCGCTCGATCAGCGTGACGTCGGCAAGCACGGCAGCGTTGCCCTCGACGATCTCGCACGACAGCGGCGAATGGACCGCCACCGCGGTCTTGGCGGTTTCCATCACGCCGAGCGAGCGGTCGCGATCGACCGCCGTTCCAACGGGCCGCGGCGTGAACAGCATGAACTGCCCATGCGCGGCGACCAGGTGGGTGGCGCCGATCGTCGCCAGGCCTTCGGCGTCGAGCCGAACCCACATGTCCTGATCGGGGGCGTAGAGGACCCCGCGGTCAAGGAGATCGAGCAGCGCCTGAGTGGATGGTTCCGACATTGGTCCTGCAGCGGGAGGCCCTCGGGTAGTGGCTAGGGGAGCACGCGGGGTCCGGCCGCGCGCCCTCGTTGTTCACTTGCGGGCCGGCGGCAGGCGCCGGCACCGCCATGGACGTTGCCTTTCGATGTCCATGGCGGAAGAGTATGGGAGTCGAACCCACCCGGGATTGCTGGCAACCCCACCTGGATTTGAAGTCCAGTCGGACCACCGGGTCACGTGACTCTTCCTCGCAAACCTTCATCGAACCTGCGGCGGTGCCGAATGTACATCGGGGCCGCCGCGCACCGCGCCGCCGATCTCGTCATCGGCCTCTCGCCAGGGATTGTCCCGACGCAGCAGGTGATCGTCGCGCACCCGCCGCAGGTAGCCGACGCGGTCGAAGAACTCGAGGATCTGGATCGCCACCTTGC
>JBFGOX010000299.1:0-4357 GCA_041565015.1 Burkholderiaceae bacterium | reverse complement strand
TTCTTTGCCACGGCCAGCGCCGTACAGCGGTTGGTCGCCACGCCCACGGTCGCCCCGCTGAAGGCAAACGGCCCGCCGGCCGCCGCGGTCGCCAAACCCGCGCAAGGCTGCAGCAGGTTTGCATAGCTGAAATAGTCGTACAGGTGCCGTGCACCGCCGGTGTACGCGGGCGCATTGCCACGGATGATCGACAGCCCGCTCTGCGGAGCCAACTCGACGGTCGGTTCGGTCACCGCCACGCCGTCGATCAGCCCACCGGTGTCCAGTTCGGCGGCCGCCACCGAGGCCGCCGCGCCATTGGAAATGCTCGAGGCAATGACGATCGTGTTGTCGGGCGTGATCGTTCGCCCATTTTTCTTGCCGTTGCCCCTGCGGTCCTCGCCGAACTGCTGGTTCAGCACATAAAAGGCGAGTTCCACCGCCTTGAGCGTGTCGCGGCCCCAGTCCTTCTCCGGGTTGAACTGCGAATGCGCGTGCTTGACCGCGTAGCGATTCGGCGTGTCGGCGTTGAACTGCTGCCGCTGCAGATCCGTCAGCCGGGCAGTGAAGACTGTGTCGTCGCCGGCGGCGGCTGCATCGGCGCGCACGCCGTTGATGCGGTTTACGGTGTTGTCCTGCAGGTCGTGCACGCCGTTGCCGGTGCCCTTGTCGGCGTAGGCGACCGCGCAGCCGCGCTTCAGCCCCCACTCGCCGCTGGAGCCGATCGCTCCGTAGACGCCGCGCGAGCCGCTCGACGTGCCGGTGACGATGCAAGGACGCTCGGGATCGAACGAAGCCGGAACCTGCACCATCAGTGTCACGTTGCGGCCGCTGGCGCCGCGATCTGCTACGGCGATGACCTCGGTGCCTGCAATTTTGCCTTCGCCGAGCGTATTGCCACCGTTCACGTCGATGTTCGGTCCGTAGAACGTGCCGTAGCCGCCGTTGGCGGTGATGTCGAGCACGGCGCGGTAGTTGACATGGATGGCGCGACGCCGAAGCTGTGCCGGGTCAGTCGGATCGGTAATCGGCGGCGCCGCTACGGCCAGTCCGCTCTTGCCGAGACCCGCGGTGAGCAGGTCGTCGCTGACGCCGTCGTAGGTGATCGTGCTGACCACTTCGACGCCTGCCGGCATCTTGTTCGGCGCGTTGTTGAACTGGCCGCCTGCGGCCAAGGTTGCAGCGGCTATGGGCAGCAGGGCGAACGGCAGTAGTCGTTTGTGGCGACGCATCCTTATCTCCTCGGGGTTGTTATTGCCGCTCTTGCGCGCGGCTTGGGCGGGCGAGCTTGCTCCGACTTTCGTCGGCTTTCAACGTTTGCGTGCGCTAACCTCGCCCGGACGGACTCAGCCCGGCGCTTCCGCGTACACGTGCTCCGGCCCCGGAAACCGACCGGCCTGCACGTCGGCAACGTAAGCGCGCACTGCCGCGTCGATCGAGTGCGCGCCTGCCAGAAAGTTCTTGACGAAACGTGGGCGCTTGCCGATGCCGGCACCGAGCATGTCGTGCAGCACCAGCACCTGCGCACTGCAGGCGACGCTGGCGCCAATGCCAATGGTGATCAACTGCACTGATTCGGCGATGCGTCGCGCCAGCGGCTCGGGCACCGCCTCGATCACCATCATCGCTGCGCCGGCCTCCTGCAAGGCGCGCGCCGATTCGAGCAGGCGTTCGGCCGCGCCCGACTCGCGTCCCTGCACCCGGTAGCCGCCGAAGACATTGACATGCTGCGGCGTCAGGCCGATGTGCGCGCACACGGGAATCCCGCGGCTGACCAGGAACTCGACCGTTGGCGCCATTTCGGCGCCGCCTTCGACCTTGACCATCTGGCTGCCGGCCTGCATCAGCTTGACCGCATTCGTGTAGGCCTGCTCGCGGCTCATCTGGTAGGCGCCGAAGGGCATGTCGGCAATGATCCACGCGCGCGCGGCACCGCGGGCGACACAGGCCGTGTGATAGGCGATGTCCTCTACGGTGACCGGCAATGTCGAGTCGTGGCCCTGCACCACCATGCCGAGCGAGTCGCCGATCAGAATCATGTCGATACCGGCCGCATCGAGCGTGGCGGCAAAGCTCGCGTCGTAGCAGGTCAGCATCGCCAGCTTGCGCGTAGCAGCGAGTTTGCGCAGCTCGTGCAGCGTCAGGCGAGGCGTGGACGAATGCGTGGACATGGTCGTCTCCGCGCGAAAGGGAAACGATATCGCGCCCTCGACGACGGCGCGCAATAGCCCGATTTGCGCGCGCTTCGGATACCTGCGCTGCCGACATCCGTGCTGCCGCCCCAAGGATCATCGACCGTGCGCATCATTTGCCGATGCAGAAGCGCGAGAAGATGCGGCCGAGCAGGTCGTCGGCGGTCACCTCGCCGGTAATCTCGCCCAGCCGCTGGCCGGCCAGCCGCAGTTCCTCGGCGAACAGTTCGAGTTGCGCGTTGCCGTAACCGTGTTCGATATCGGCGCAGGCCGCGGCAGCAGCCAGGTGGTCCTGCGCCCGCGCCAGCGCCTGCAGATGCCGTTCGCGGGCCAGGAAAACCGTTTCGCCGCTCGTGTCCGCGGTCCAGCCGGCCACCTCGAGCAGCGCGGTGCGCAAGCCGTCGATGCCGTCGGTGGTCTTGGCCGACAGGAAGATGCGCTCGCGCTCGGCGGCGGGTGGTGTACCGGTGAGATCGATCTTGTTGACGACGGTGAGCACCGGCACGCCGCGGCCAACGTGCCTGCCGACCAGCGCCAACGCTTCGGCGTCCGCTGCCGGCGCCTGTGCGTCAATCAGGTGGAGCACCACGTCTGCCCGCGCGACCTCGGCCAGCGTGCGCTCGATGCCGAGGCGCTCGACCGGATCCTCGGTCGGCCGCAGGCCCGCGGTGTCGATGACGTTCAGGGCAATGCCGTGAACCGCCACCGCCTGCACGATGCGGTCGCGCGTGGTGCCGGCGATCGGCGTCACGATCGCCACCTCCTCGCCGGCCAGCGCATTGAGCAGGCTCGACTTGCCGACGTTCGGCGCGCCAACGAGCACGACGTTCAGCCCGTGGCGCAGGACAGCACCTTGGCGCGCGCGGGCGAGGGCATCGTCAAGTTCGCCCCGGATCGTCGCCAGCCGGCCGCGCGCATCGGCAGCCTGCAGGAAGTCGATCTCCTCCTCGGGAAAGTCCAGCGTCGCCTCGACCAGCGTGCGCAGTTCGAGCAGCGTCTCGACCAGCGTACGGATGCGCAGCGAAAACTCGCCGGCCAGCGAGCGGTTGGCCGAACGGGCGGCTGCTTCGGTCGAGGCATCGATGAGGTCGGCAACGGCCTCGGCCTGCGCCAGGTCGAGGCGGTCATTCAGATAGGCGCGGCGGGTGAATTCCCCCGGCGCGGCCACGCGCAGGCCAATCGTGCGCCCGACCTCGAGGCAGCGGGCCAGCACCATTTGCAGCACCACCGGCCCGCCGTGGCCCTGCAGCTCGAGCACCGTCTCGCCGGTGTAGGAGTTGGGCGCCGCAAAAAGCAAGGCGATCCCCTCGTCGATCGGCCGGCCCTGCGCGTCGAGAAAGGCCGCGAAGCTCGCATGCCGCGGCGCCAGTTTCGCCGCCCGCTCGGCGCCGAGCACGCCCTCGATGACCGGACCCAGGTCGGCGCCCGAGATACGCACGACGCCGATGCCGCCACGACCCGGCGCAGTGGCGATGGCGGCAATCGGGTCGCGGTCGGAGAACACGGAAAAACGCTAGCACAGCGATGCCGCGCCCTTCTTGTACCCTTTCCGCCGGAAGCGACGCACGCCCGATGTCCTACGACAACGACCCGCTGATCAAGTACGGCCGCTCGCTGGCCGGCGTGCTGATCGCCGTGGTGATCTCGATGATCATCGCCGCGCTGATCGGCGGCAGCCTCGCGCTCGACTACAGCGGCCGCGCCTGGGTGTACACGGGGCTGGTGTGCTACGTGATTGCCGGCGGCTTCGTCGTGTTCAAGCTGACCGCCGGTGCCGAGCAGGGGCCGTTGACCGCCGTCCGCGTACTGAAATGGACCGCGTCGCTGTGGGTCTGGCCGCTTTTCCTGCTGCGCCGCTAACCGGCCGCGGCCGCCGTCAGCCGACCGGCTTCGCCTTGGCGATCTGCTGGGTGATGTACCACTGCTGGGCGATCGACAGGATGTTGTTGACCAGCCAGTAGAGCACGAGGCCGGCCGGGAACATGAAGAACATGATGCCGAAGATGAACGGCATCGCCGCCATCACCTTGGCCTGCACCGGATCCGGCGGCGTCGGGTTCAGCTTGAACTGGATCCACATGGTGGCCATCATCAGCAGCGGCAGGATGAACCACGCGTCGGGCGTGGCCAGGTCCTTGACCCACAGCATCCACGGCTGGTTGCGCATCTCCACACTGGCGAGCAGC
>JBFGOX010000298.1:0-4374 GCA_041565015.1 Burkholderiaceae bacterium | reverse complement strand
GACGTGGCGGCCGAACTCGACGCGGCGCGGGCGATCGACCAGGCGACCCGACTCGCGTTCGCGATCTGATCGGCGTTCGCCAGCGGACGGGTGTCGAGAACCCGCCGCCAGTCACCTGCTGGCGGCCAGCATCGGACGCGGGAAGTACGCTCACAGTTCGTGTTCTTCTGCGCGCGGAGGCAGGCCATGTTCGTACGACGCTTTTCTGCCCTTTGGACATTTCTCGTGGCCGGGCTGCTGGCCTCGTGCGGCGGCGGCAGTGATCCGGAGCCGCCACCGACAGCGTCGAGGCTGAACTGGTACACGACCTGCGGCGACCCCGTCTGCAGCGGCTACCGGGGACCGTTCGATGGCGTTGCTCTGTGCACGACGGAAAAGGAAGGCGACCTCTGCGCGACGGCCGATGCGCAATGCGATCCGAAGAATTCGTGCAACGCGCGACTGCTCTGTGCGCAGCGTGATCCCAAGCAACAACCCGGCGGCTGCCCGATTTCGCGCGCCCGCTTCAAGCAGGACATTCGTTACCTGACCGAGGCGCAGAAACAGCAGATCCTGGAGGAGATCGCGACGCTCAGACTGGCGACATATCGCTATAGGATGGCTGGCGCGGACGGACCGCCGCGCCTGGGCTTCCTGATCGACGATGTCGAGCGCGGCCCGGCCGGCATGCTGGCCACCTCGGCGGTCAATGCCGAGCGCGACCAGGTCGAACTGTACGGTTACATCTCGATGGCGGTGGCGGCGCTGCAGGTACAAGGCCGCAGGATCATCGAGCTGCAGGCCGAGGTCGACGGGCTCAAGCGGGCCATCGCCGAGCGCGACGGCCATGCGCGCGGCATCGCGAAGCAGTTGCGGCGGTGAGCCCGTCGCGGCACAGGGTACGTCGGACGGCAGTCTGGCAACTGCGGCAGGCGACCGCTGCGACTCGACTTCTACTTCGCCTTCGCGAGCAGCAGCCGCCCGGCGCGCGTGACGTCCTCCGGCGCGACCCACAGGATCGCGCCCCAGCGACCGGCGCCTGCCGACAGGCCGTCGACGGCGACCACGTTGACGTCCTTGTCGGCGAGCAGCTTGAGGTGGTCGGCGAGCGCGCCGGGCCGGTCCTCGCCCTGGATCAGGAAGCCGGTTCGCTGGTGGCTGAAAGCCAGCCCGGCCTTCTTCGCGGCCAACGTGAACTTGCGCGTGTCGTCGGGTACGACTTCGATGACTGCGCGGCGCCCCTTCGGCGAGCCGGCGCAGGCCAGCAGGTTGATGCCGGCGCTGACCAGCGTGGCGAGCACGCCAAAAGTCTGTCCCGGCTTGTCCGGCACCGACAGCGCGTAATAGTTGACTTTGCGCACGGTGTCACGCATCGCTTCCTCCCTCAGTGATGGTGGCGAGACTTTCAGTTTGTCGCAGCGTAAATCGCACAAGCCGCATGCGTATCCCCGGAACGCGCAGGTGGCCTCACAGGCCTTCGCCGCGCGCGAACAGCCGCCGCAGTGTTGCGCGCAGCCAGGCGTGCGCCGCATCGCCGTTGGCCGACGGGTGCCACAGCATGCGCACTTCGTAACCCGGCGCGACATCCGGCAACTCCCAGATCCGCACGTCGAAGCGAGGGGCCAGCGACTCGGCGAACATCCGCGGCACGATCGCCAGCAGGTCGGTGCGGGTGACCAGTTCCGGCAGCGCGCCGAAGTGCCGCACGTGCACGATCGACCGGTCGGCGAGCTTCAGTTGCTTCAGCCGTGCCTCCACGCTGCCGTGCACGGTCGCCGTCGGCGTGGCCACTGCCAGTGCCGCGCTGGCAAGCTGGCGTGCGTTCAGCGCCTTGCCGGCACGCCCGACCGGCGGCGTCCAGTCGCGGGCCGTGATGCCGACGAATCGTTCGCGAAACAGCGTCTCGCTGGCGATGCCGCGATGCACGGGTTTGAGGATGCCGATCGCGATATCGATGTCGCGTGCTTCGAGCGCAGCGCTGACTTCGCTGGCGGCAACCGCCACGTTCGAGAGCTGACAATGCGGCGCCTCGAGGCGCAGCGCGTGCGTCAGCGGCGGCAGGAACAGGATCTCGCCGAGATCCGACAGCGACAGCCGCCAGTGCGCCCGGCTGACCGTCGGGTCGAACGGCTCGGCCGACAGCACCGTCGATTCGAGTGCCTGCAGGTGCGCAATCACCGCCGGCGCGATGCGCTGCGTCGTGTGCGTCGGGTGCAGGCCGCGTGGCGAGCGCACGAACAGTTCGTCACCGAAGAATTCCCGCAGCCGAGCCAGCGCATTGCTGGTCGCCGGCTGCGACAGCGCCAGCTGCTCGCTGGCGCGCGTGACCGAGCCGCTGCGGTACACGGCGGCCAGCACGCGCAGCAGGTTCAGGTCGAGCTGGCGAAAGTTCATCGCCGTTCGTTATCCAGTTCGTGAATATCCCCGATTCTGACAATCAATTCGACGAATGGCGAGCAGCGGCCTAGATTGACAGTCAGGAGCGAGTGCCCGGCTCGCCGGCGCGGCTGGAACGGGCCGGGGCAAAGGAGACGCGCGCGTGCTGCAGATCATCATCCAGGGCCGCGGCGGCCAGGGCGCGCAGACGGCGGGCAACCTGCTGGCGATGGCGTTCTTCGCGGCCGGCAAGCAGGTGCAGGCGTTCTCGAGCTACGGCGGTGCGCGCCGCGGCACGCCGGTCAGTTCCTTCATCCGCGTCGGCGACAAGCCGATCCGCCTGCGCTGCGACATCGAGCGGGCTGACGCGATTCTCTGCTTCGACGCCAGCCTGCTGCAGGGGCCCCTGCTGGCCGCTGCGCGGGCCGACACGCTGATCGTCGTCAACTCGGCCCGGTCGGCCGACGAGTACGCGCAGTGGGTTCCTAGTCACCGCGTGATCCCCGTCGACGGCATCGCCATTTCGCGGCGCCATGGGCTGGGGCGCATCGTCAACTCGGCACTGCTCGGTGCGTTCGCACGGGCGATCGGCACACCGACGCTGGACGTGCTGGAGCGAACACTGATCGAGCAGGCGCCGAAACTGCACGACGAAAACACTGCTGCCTGCGAGGAAGGCTTTCGGTGGGTCGAAGCGCAGTTGAGCGGCAGGCACGTGGAGGTCGCCGCGTGAACGCGCCAGTGCCGCCCATCTGGACGACGGGCTCGACCGAGGTCTTCAAGACCGGCACCTGGCGCGCGGCGCTGCCGCGGCACATTCACGCGCCGTCGCCGTGTCATGCCGCCTGCCCGGTCAACGGCGACATCGCCGAGTGGATCGGGCGGGCGCGGGCGTGCGACTTTCGCGGTGCCTGGGAAATCCTGACCCGGCACAACCCGTTTCCTGCGATCGCCGGTCGCATCTGCCACCACCCCTGCGAGGCGGCCTGCAACCGGGCCGGCTTCGACGAATCGCTGGCGATCTGCCGGCTCGAGCGGTTCGTCGGTGATGCTGCGCTCGAGCAGGGCTGGTCATTCGCGCCGCCCGCCGTCGAACGCAGCGAGCGCGTTGCCGTGGTGGGCGGCGGTCCGTCCGGCCTTTCGGCGGCGTATCAGCTGCGCCGGCGCGGCTACGCGGTGACGTTGTTCGAATCGCAGCCCGAACTCGGCGGGTTGATGCGCTACGGCATTCCGCCGTACCGGCTGGCGCGCGGCGTGCTCGATGGCGAGATTGCGCGCATCGTCGCGCTCGGCATTGACGTGCGCTGCGGCGTAGCGCTCGGTACAGCGTCGGACTTCGAGCGGCTGCGCGGCGAGTTCGAGGCCGTGTACGTCGCGGTCGGCGCAAGGCGGCAGAAGCGATTGCCGCAACTCGATTACACGAGCCCGTGGGTGATGGACGGTGCCGAGTACCTGGCGCGATCGAATTGCGGGCGCAAGCCGGCGCTGGGCCGGCGCGTGGTCGTGATCGGCGGCGGCAGCGCCGCGCTCGACGCGGCGCGCAGCGCGCGCCGCGCGGGGCACGAGGTCACGATCCTGGCGCTCGAAACTCGCGCCCAGATGCCGGCGCAGCGCGAGGAAGTGATCGAAGCCCTGGAGGAGGGCATCAAGCTGGTCGACGGCGCCATGCTGACCGTTGCGCACGAAATCGCAGCCGCGGGCCTGTGGCTCGACTGCGTTCGCGTCCGCTTGGAGCCCGGCGCGCAGCGCGGTCAGTTCAAAGTGGCACTGATCGATGGCAGCGAATTCTCGCTGGCAGCCGATGCGATCGTGCCGTCGATCGGCCAGGACCCGGATCTGGCGCCGCTGGCGTCGCTCGAAGCCGACGGCGGCCTGCTAAGAGTCGACGTGCGTCAGGCGACCAGCGTCGAGCGCGTCTATGCCGGCGGCGACGTGTCGAGCATGGCGCGTTTCGTCACCGAGGCGATCGGCATGGGCAAACGCGCCGCCTTCGAGATCGATCGCGCGCTGTGCGGCGGG
>JBFGOX010000297.1:0-4382 GCA_041565015.1 Burkholderiaceae bacterium | reverse complement strand
TCGATGCCGAAGAAGGGCAATTCAGACTTCATGTAGGCCTGCAGCGGCGCGGCGCGAGTCGGGTCCGCGTGCGCGGCGAAGCTTTCGCGCAGCGCAGCGATGAAGGCGTGCTCGACACTCACTGCGCCCGGCGGGTCCGCTCGGTCGCGCGGGCGCGATCGTGGCTGCGGCGCGCGCAACGCATCGTCATGGCTCGACCCGAACGCCTTTCCAGAAGGCGACGCGGCCGTTGACCTGCAGCGTGTAGTAGCTGGCGACGCCTTTCCAGTGGCAGGTACTTAGCGTGTCGCTCGGCAACACGTATTCGCGCCTCAGCGCCGCGACCGGAAAGTAGTGGTTGCCTTCGACCACGACCGTGTCGTCGCTTTCGGCGATCACTACGCCGTTCCAGACGGCCTTCATCCGCGGCTCCTGGTCAATGCGCAATCAGGTTAATGTTCGCGCATCTGGCTCGCAACGGCAGACGGAGGGGGGGCCATGGAAAAGGGTGCACTGATCGTCGGTGCCGGCAGCGGCATCAGCGGCTCGTTCGCGCGCGTGCTGGCGGACAACGGCTATCGCGTCGCGCTGGCCTCGCGCAATGCGGCGGCGCGCACGCCTCAGCTCGACGACGCGCTGCGGATCGCCTGCGATGCCGCACAGCCTGACGACGTTGCGCGCCTGTTCGCCGAACTGGACGCCAAACTGCCACCGCTGGCGGTGGTGCTGTACAACCCGAGCTTCCGCACACGTGGCCCGCTCGTCGATCTGGCCGCCGACGATGTGTTCAAGTCGTTGCAGGTCACCGCCTTCGGCGCATTCCTGGTCGCGCAGCAGGCGGCGCGCCGGATGCTCGACGAGGGCGGCGGCTGCATCCTGTTTACGGGTGCGTCGGCCAGCGTCAAGGGTTACGCGCAGTCAGCCCCGTTTGCGATGGGCAAGTTCGCGCTGCGCGGGCTGGCGCAGAGCATGGCGCGCGAACTGGCGCCGCAAAACATCCATGTGGCACACGTGATCATCGACGGCGCGGTGCGCGGCAGCCATCCTGAAGCGGATACGGCTGACAGCCAGCTCGACCCGGACGCCATCGCGCAGACGATGTGGCAGCTGATGCAGCAGTCGCGCAGCGCGTGGAGCTGGGAGATCGAACTGCGACCGTGGGTCGAGCGCTTCTGATTGGCGGGTCCGGCCGCGCATCTGCGCAGCACGGGGGCGCTGTTCGCCGCGACGGCGGTCGACTGCCGCGCTAGCGCCGCCTGATCGAAGCCATTGGCGTGGCGTCACTGCTGCGAAAGCAGCAGGGCAAGCACGATCGGCGCGATCGCCAATGCAACGATCGGCGCAAAGCGGGGCACAAGAGAAGGCCGGCGGAAACCGCCGGCCAGCGCGATTGCCCCGCCGTCGCCGATGGCGACGTTGCCCGGCATGAGGCGAAGGGCCGCAGATAGTCGCGCGCACCTGCTTGGCGGCGCCAGCCGCGCGCGTCGCGCAGCAGCAAGCCGTAGACAAGTCGGGTCTGCTCTTGCCTACAACTTCATTTCGAGCCGGACGGCCACGCTGATGTGCGTCGCGCCGCTGTTCACGCTCGTCTGCCGCTGCCCATCGGCGAGGATCGCGCTCGACGTCGTGAAGTCGCGTGGCACGACGTTGCCGGCGGAAAACCGCAGCCGCGTGTCGGCGTCGATCAGCCACAGCACGAAGGCATCGACGACGACCTTGCGGCTCGTCGTGCTCGCCTCGATTTCGCTGCGCTGGATCGTCGCCTCCGGCGTCCAGTTCACGCTGGCGCCCAGGCGCAGCGGCATGGCGCGGGCGCGATACTCGGCGCCGAGGTTGGCGGTCGCCTGCGGCTGCTGGTCGATGCGGTTGTCCGGCCCCGGCACGCCGTCGACGCGTGAGCGAAACAGGCTCAGGTTTGCGTTGATCGACAGCGGCGGCGCATCAGCGCTCAGTTCGTCGAGGCGGAACTTGGCTTCGAGTTCGACGCCTTGCACGGTCGCCTTGCCGACGTTGCGCGGCCGCGCCACCCAGCGCGGCACGTCCGCCCAGGCGACGTCTTCTTCCGCCGTGATCGTGCGGATCAGGTCGTCGATGCGGCGGTGGAAGACATTGACGCTCAGCACGCCGCCCTTGCTCAGGTACTTCTCGTAGGCGAGGTCGACGCCGAACGCGAGTTCGGGCTTGAGTTCCGGATTGCCGGCCCTGTCCGGGCTGGTCGCGATGTTGCCGCCCGGCAGCGGGTAGCGCAGCGAGATCGACGGCCGCGCGATCAGTTCGTTCAGCGACGGCGATTTGTAGCTGCGCGTGATGCTGGCGCGGATCTGGTCGCGCGCGTTTTCGTCCGGCCGCCAGACGGCGTGCGCCAGCGGCGTCCAGACGTCGCTGCGGTTGCGCGCGGCGCTCATGACGTCTTCGCTGCGCGTGGTGATCCGCTCCCAGCGCAAGCCGGCATACGCGGACCAGCGCCGCGTCGGGTTCCATTCGTCCTGCACGTAGGCCGCCAGCCGCCGCGACGAGGCATCGAACGCGTCGCCGAAATCAGCGACCAGTGGCAGGCCGTTTTCGAGGGTCGTGCGCGTCTGGTTGCGCGAGGTCGATTCGGCTTCCCAGCCGCCGACGAGGCTGTGCTCGGCCGAGGTCCGGTGCGACAGCTTGCCGGTCAGGTTCCAGTTGCGATCGCGATTGCGCGTGCTGTCGTCGATCCGGCGCACCGCGGCACCGCCGGCGTCGAATTCGTGGCGGACGCTTTGGCTGCGCCAGCGCGCGCCGCCCGCGTAGCCGCGCAGTTCCAGCCGCGTCTCGGCGCCGAGTCGCTGCTGAGCCTGCCCGTTCAGGCGCGCCATCGAGAAGCGGCTGTCGGCGGTGGTGTCGGCATGCGCGTACGGCGGCGGCGTGCTGCCGACGCGCTGCTGCAGGTCGCGAGTCGAATCACTGTCGGTTCGGGATGAAACGACGAATGGCCGCAGTTCGAGCGAGCGTTCCGGCGTTGGCCGCCATTGCAGCCGGCTGTGCAGATGCAGACTTTCGCGCATGCTGCGGCTGGTGCCGGTTTCGCGCTGGTCGAGCACCGGCGCGCCGCTGGCCAGATCCTCGGCGAAGCTGCGCTCGTCGATGTCGTCGCGGCGATCGCTGCGGTTCACGCTCAGCGTGACGTTATAGGCGCCGTCTTCGATCGCATCATTGCGCGTGAACGACGCCTGCGGCTGCATGAGCCCGCGCTCGGTGGCCAGGTTCAGGCGCAGTTCGTTCAGCCGCTTGGCCAGCGTTTCGCGCAGCACGATGTTGATCGTGCCTGCGACCGCGCGCGCACCGTGCTCGGCGGTCGGCGCGCGCATGATCTCGATGCGCTCGACCTGGTCGGGCGGCAGCGAATCGAGCGAAAAGCCCGGCGGCATCCGTTCGCCGTTGATCAGGATCTGCGTGTAGCCGCCGCCCATGCCGCGCATGCGCGGATCGCCGCCCCGTCCCGGGCGGCCGCCGCTGGTGATGCCGGGCAGGCGGCGCAGCGTCTCGCTGATCGAACTGTCGCCGAAGCGCTCGATCTCCTCGCGGCCGATGACGATGCGCGATGCGGTCGAGGCGTGCCTGATGTCGGTCTGGCGATCGCGCGAGATTTCGATGCGTTCGAGCGTCTGTGCGGGCTGTGCTCCGTGCGGCGGCGGGCCGCTGGTTCCTGCCGGCGCATCCGCCGCCGCAGGACGCGGGGTCTCGGCCGGCGCCTGCGCCTGCGCGACGGCGAGCCAGGCACAGGCCGAGAGCAGGGCAACGGCGCGCTGCATTCAGCGCACGCGGTCGAGGTTGTCGATCGGCACCGGCTCGATGTGCCCGGCAGGTTCGAAACCGAAGACCTTGCCGAGGAAGTACAGCTCGGCTTCGAGTGCGCGAACGATGTTCTGCGCGCGGCGAAAGCCGTGCTGTTCGCCCTCGAACTCGAGGTAGGCGACCGGCCGCCCGCGCGCGCGCACGGCCTCGACGATCGCGCGGCTCTGGCTCGGCGGCACGACTTCGTCCTCGAGACCCTGGAACGTGATCAGCGCCGCGTCGAGCTGCTGCAGGTGATGAACCGGGCTGCGCGCGCGATAAAGCGCGCGGGTCTCGTCAGTGAGCGGCGCGACCAGCCCGTCTAGATAGCGGCTTTCGAACTTGTGCGTGTCGGCGGCGAGCATCTCGAGATCGGTCACGCCGTAATAATTGACGCCGGCGGCGAAGCGGTTGGTCAGGGCGAGCGCGCACAGGGCCGTGAAGCCGCCCGCGCTGCCGCCGCGGATCGCCACGCGACGCGGATCGATGCGGCCGGCGGCGGCAAGAAAGTCGACGGCGGCCACGGCGTCGGCCAGCTCGACGACGCCCCATTGGCCACGCAGCCGCTCGCGATAGGCGCGGCCGAATCCGGTCGAACCACC
>JBFGOX010000296.1:0-4389 GCA_041565015.1 Burkholderiaceae bacterium | reverse complement strand
GTCGAAGACGTTGCCGCCTTGCGGTCGACCGTAATGTGGGCGACGTTCGCCTGCGCCTTCGTCTTCGGCGCGGTGGCGCAGCGCACGCAGTTCTGCACGATGGGCGCTGTGGCCGACCTGGTGAATTTCGGCGACTCCACGCGGATGCGGCAATGGCTGCTGGCCATCGCGGTGGCGATCGCCGGCACCCACCTGCTGGCAGGCTTCGGCCTGATCGATCTGGGCCAGTCGTTTCACACCGGGCCCAACGTTCTTGTCGCCTCCTACCTGCTCGGCGGCTTCCTGTTCGGATTCGGCATGGTGCTGGCTGGCGGCTGCGGCAGCCGCACGCTGGTGCGTATCGGCGGCGGCAGCCTGAAGTCGCTGGTCGTTTTCTTTGTTCTCGGCGTCGCGGCCTACATCACGTTGCGCGGCGCGCTGGCCGTCGTACGCGTGACGGCGATCGAGCCGCTGCATTTGACGCTCGATGGGCGGCAGGACCTGCCCGCGCTGCTGGCGCGCGCATCCGGCCTGCCGCTGGCCACGCTGCATCTTGCCGCGGGTCTGGCGATCGGCGGCGCGCTGGCCGCCGTTGCCCTGGCCGCGCGCGAATTCCGCACGCGCGGCAACGTACTGACCGGGCTGGCCATCGGCGCCACGATCGTCGGCGTGTGGTTCGTCTCGGGGCACATCGGTTTCATAGCCGAACATCCGCGAACGCTCGAGGAAACCTTCGTCGCCACCTATTCCGGGCGCATGGAGTCGCTGTCGTTCATCGCGCCGATCGCGCACACGCTGGACTGGCTGATGTTCTTCAGCGACCGCAGCAACCTGCTGACGCTGGGCGTTGCGGCCGTATTCGGCATGACGGCCGGCTCCGGCATCGTTGCGCTGGCCACCGGCCAGTTCCGCTGGGAGGGATTCCGCGATACGGAGGACACCGCCAATCACGTGATCGGCGCCATCCTGATGGGCTTCGGCGGCGTGACCGCGCTCGGCTGCACGATCGGACAGGGACTGAGCGGGATCTCGACGCTGGCGGTCGGCTCGATACTGGCGGTCGGCTCGATCATCGCCGGCGCCGTCGCGGCGCTGAAGTACCAGCGGTGGCGCGTCGAGCACGGCGCGTGAGAACGCGCCGACCGGTTTGACTGGCCCTGCGTCGATCGGGATAATTCGCCCTCCTCGTCGCGCACCTTTTCTTCGAGGCCGCGCGCTCCGGGCGGGTCGTTAGCTCAGTCGGTAGAGCAGCGGACTTTTAATCCGTTGGTCGAAGGTTCGAATCCTTCACGACCCACCAACTGTCCTGAATTTCAACCTCGAGTGCCATACGCCGCCGGCCCGCCGTACTCGCGTTGCCGCAGCCACTTGGTCGCGATCCACTTCTCGCCGGCAAGGACCGGGCTGCCACCGTGCAGCGATCGCGCATCGGTTTCGCCGCCTTCGGTCGTGTACGCAAAGTACACCGCACAACCCTTGCGCGGCAGCACGTCGAGGCCGACCGAGGGAAATACAGTTGCGCCGCCGGCTGCGACGTCGTTCAGATACATGATCAGCGTGGCGATCCGCTGTCCGCCCATCGCCAGCACCTTGTCGTTGCCCGGCTGCGCAGGATCGAAGTAATCGTAGTGCGGCTTGTATTCGGCGCCGGGCAGGTAGTGCAGGATTTGCAGCGGCTCGCCGTTTTCGACCGGAAAGTTGATCAGTTCGCTGATGCGGCGCTCGATGCGGACGATCAGTTCGTTCTCGCCACGCTCGAAGTGCGTGCCGCTGCTGGTGCGGTCCGGATGGACGTCGTAGTTGCCGGTGGCCGCATTGACGACTGTCGAACGCTGCAGTTTCTTGCGCGACGCCCCGACCAACTGGTCACATTCCTGCGCGGACAGCAACCCGCCGAACAGCACGATGCGGGGCGCATTGAGCACCATCAGGATCTCGACCGTTCGGTCGCTGGTGACGATTGCGTTCGGTGAATCCGCGAGCAGCTGGCTCGCGGTTTGCGGCTGGGTTATTGCCTGAGTGACCGATTCGGCGGCCGGTCCTGCGGCAAGCTCCGGCGCGACCGTGGCTTCCGGCGCCAGACGCTTCAGTGCCGCCTCGACCGCCCGCCGCGCAAAGCCGACGTCGTAGCCCGCCGATCGCATCGCCTGCTGCAGCACGTCGCGGTCGTGGCCCGCTTCGATCGACGTCTGCAGCCAGTGCTTCAGCTCGGCGTTCAGTGATTCGAATTGCATCCACGTGCTCCACGCCCTCTGGAACCGGCCAAGGATAGCGCGCGCTTGCGGCGGTATCCTTAGCCAAACGCGAAGGAGGACACCATGCTGCAGCGAGTCTCGTCCCTGCCCAAATTCAATGATCCGGCACTGCTGCGTGCACAGGCGTACATCGACGGTGCCTGGAGCGACGGCGCGCACGGCAAGTTTTCCGTCACCAACCCTGCGGACGGCGGCACGCTGATCGAGGTCGCCAACTGCGGCGCCGCCGACGCGCAGCGGGCGATCGATGCCGCCGCCAAGGCGATGCCGGCCTGGCGCTCCAAGACGGCGAAAGAACGCTCGGCAATCCTGCGCAAGTGGTTCGAGCTGATGATGGCGGCGCAGGAAGACCTCGCGCAGCTGATGACCGCCGAGCAGGGCAAGCCGCTGGCCGAATCGCGTGGCGAGATTGCCTATGGCGCCAGCTTCGTCGAGTGGTTCGCCGAGGAAGGCAAGCGGGTTTACGGCGACGTCATCCCGACGGTGCAGGCGGACAAACGGCTGCTGGTGTTCAAGGAGCCGATCGGTGTGGCGGCGGCGATCACGCCGTGGAATTTCCCCAACGCCATGATCACCCGCAAGTGCGCACCGGCGCTGGCGGCCGGCTGCACGGTCGTGGTCAAGCCGGCCGAGCAGACACCGCTGTCGGCTCTGGCGCTGGCCGAACTCGCGGCCCGCGCCGGCATACCGGCCGGCGTCTTCAACGTCCTGCCGGCCGACGAGTCGCGCTCGATCGAGGTCGGCAAGTTGCTGTGCGAATCGCCGGTGGTGCGCAAACTGAGCTTCACCGGTTCGACGCAGGTCGGCCGCATCCTGATGCAGCAAAGCGCGCCGACGCTGAAGAAGCTGTCGCTCGAACTCGGTGGCAACGCGCCGTTCCTCGTATTCGCCGACGCCGATGTGGACGCCGCGGTCGAGGGCGCGCTCGCCTCGAAATACCGCAACGCCGGGCAGACTTGCGTGTGCACCAACCGCTTCTTTGCGCACGCCGACATCTACGACGCGTTCGTCGAAAAGCTCGCCGCCAGGGCGGCCAAGCTGAAGGTCGGGGCCGGCACCGAGGAAGGCGTTCAGCAGGGCCCGCTGATCGACGACAACGCGCTGGCCAAGGTGGAGTCGCACGTCGCCGACGCGGTGGCCAAAGGCGCGCGCGTTGTCACCGGCGGCAAGAAGCACGAGCGCGGCGGCACTTTCTTTACACCGACCGTGCTGGCCAACGTCACCGCCGAGATGATCGTCGCGCGCGAGGAAACCTTCGGGCCGGTGGCGCCGGTGTTCAAGTTCGCCAGCGACGAGGAGGCCATCGCCGCCGCCAACAGCGTCGAATACGGGCTGGCCGCATACTTCTATTCGCGCGACGTCGGCCGCGTGCTGCGCATCGCCGAAAGCCTCGAATACGGCATGGTCGGCGTGAACACTGGCATCATCTCCAACGAAGTGGCGCCATTCGGCGGCGTCAAGCAGTCGGGCATCGGCCGCGAGGGGTCGAAGTACGGCATCGAGGAGTACCTGACCATCAAGTACGTCTGCCTTGGGCTGTAGCGAGACGGCGTCAATTGGACATATACAGATGAGCACGAAAGATTATTCGGGTGACGGATTCGTCATCCGCTTCGACGCGCAGAAGTGCATCCACTCCGGCCATTGCACCCAGGGTGCGCCGGCGGTCTTCGACCCGAAGGCAAGGCCGTGGATCCAGCCCCAGCGCGGCGAGCGCGACCAACTGGCCGACGTCGTGCGCCGCTGCCCGAGCGGCGCGCTGACGCTGCACCTGGCCGACGGCACGAATCCGGAGACGCCCGACGCGACGAACAGCGCGACCGTCCTGCCCGATGGCCCGACCTACCTGCGCGGGCGGATCCGCCACGCAGCGGCCGGCGATGCGACTGCCGTCGAGTACACGCGGGTGGCGTTGTGCCGCTGCGGCGCCAGCGCCAACAAGCCGTTCTGCGACAACAGCCACATCCAGGCCGCGTTCAAGGACGCGGGCGTCTGCGTCAAGGCGCCGGAGCCGGTCGCGCACGCGGTTGAGGGCGAAGTCGCCCTGCACCCGATCCACAACGGGCCGCTGCGGATCGAAGGCTGGTTCGAACTGAAGACCGCCGACGGGAAAAGCCATGTCTGCGGGGAGAAGACCTGGCTATGCCGATGCGGG
>JBFGOX010000295.1:0-4398 GCA_041565015.1 Burkholderiaceae bacterium | reverse complement strand
TCGCTGGTCGCGTCGGTGCTCGCCGCCTACGCCATCGAGCGGCTGCGCTTCCAGGGCGCGAAGCCGGCGGGCGTGGCGATCTTCCTCGCCTACCTGGTGCCGCCGTCGATCCTGTTCATCCCGCTGGCCAAGGTCGTGTTCGAACTCGGCATCTTCGACACCCGGCTGGCGCTGATCCTCACTTATCCCACATTCCTGATTCCGTTCTGCACCTGGCTGCTGATGGGGTACTTCCGCTCGATTCCGTATGAACTCGAGGAATGCGCGCTGATCGACGGCGCCTCGCGCTGGCAGATCCTGGTCAAGATCATCCTGCCGCTGGCGGTGCCGGGGCTGATCTCGGCCGGCATCTTCGCCTTCACGCTGAGCTGGAACGAGTTCATCTATGCGCTGACTTTCATCTCCTCGTCCGAGGTCAAGACGGTGCCGGTTGGCGTGGTGACAGAACTCGTCGAAGGCGACGTCTACCACTGGGGCTCGCTGATGGCCGGCGCGCTGCTCGGCTCGCTGCCAGTAGCGGTGCTGTACTCGTTCTTCGTCGAGTACTACGTCTCGGGGATGACCGGGGCGGTCAAGGAGTAGGTGCCGGCGCGCCCGCGAATGCCGCGGGACGTCGATTTGCACGCCGAACGTCGCCGGCGCGAAGATCGCTCAGGCTTGGGCAACGCGCTTTCGCCGCCGGATGGGCGTTTCGCCGGCCGGTCGTGCTCCCGGGCTGAACGCCGCGAGCGCGTCGCGGATGAGCGCCGCCTTCGGGCTGCGCTGTAAATACAGTCCGTAGACGTTGCGGCTGATGATTGGCGAGCCCGCGACCGCGAACAGGTTCCCGGCTTCAATTTCGGGCGCGATCACTCGACCGGGCAGGAACGCCGCGCCGCCGATCGCCTTCAGGTAGTCGAGTGCCATGCCAGAGTTCGATACCGTCGTCAGCGGCTCGGGAATATCCGGAAACATCTGGCGATGCTCGACTTCGAAGGCCTGGCCCCAGTCGACCATCACGTAGCCGGCGCCCAGCGCATCGTCGACGCCCTGATTCGCTTTCGTTGAAACGAGCGTCAGGTCGATCGTCGTCAGGTGCTTGGTGGCGATCAGTTCGACCCGCGGCGGCTCGAGCATCACGACCACATCGAGAAGATTGTCGAACAGGCGGGTGATCAGGCTTTCGGGCGTTCCGGCCTCGGCCCAGATCGCCATGTCGGGGTTGGCCCGCCGCAGTTCGTGCAGCCATCCGGACTGCAGCAGGACGTCCCACAAGCGCAGGCTGCCGGCAATCGATAGCTGGACGGTTTCGGCACCGTCCCTGCCGATCGTGTGCCGTGCCCGCCGCCATTCGGAAATGATGACGTCGGCGAAGTGCAGGAACCGCTGGCCCGTTGCGTTTACGCGCACGTTCCGTTTCGACCGGTCGAACAGCCGTGTACCCAGCTGCGCCTCGAGCTGCCTGATCCGGGCGCTGACCGCCGCCTGCGTCACGTGCAGTGATCTGGCGGCGGCACCGAAGCTGCGCAGGCGGTGCACTTCGACGAAGGTGCGTAGCAGATTCAGATCCATAGACAAAAATTATTTGTTGAATCAGCAAAAATATATCGCTTTTTTTATCAAGCGCCGATTCGTATCGTCTCGCTCGCTGTCTCCGCCTGCAAGCCGCGGGCAGGGGCTGGGCGTGCACGTTCATCGCCACAGCGACGGAAAAAGATCAACCTGAAGCCACATCGGAGATGCGAATGAAGACAGTGAAGGTTCTTGCCGCGTTGGCGGCGATCGTGGCGATGCCCGCCATTGCAGCAGACGGCTGGGCCGGCAGCGCGGAGCTCGGATTCTCGAACACCACCGGTAACAGCAAGGACCGCACGCTGAATGCCCGACTCGATATCGACTACGCGCAGGATCGCTGGCGCCACAACTTTTTCGGCGACGTCTATTACGCCGAAGCCGACAGCAACAAGACCGCCGAGCGCTACGTTCTTGGCTACAAGCCGAGCTACTTCCTCACCGATCGCGACTACGTGTTCGCCACGGTGCGCTATGACCGGGACAAGTTTGCCGACATCAAACACCGCTGGACCGAGGTGATCGGCTATGGTCGGCAGCTGATCAACACGCCCGATGCGTACCTTGAGGCCGAGATCGGTGCCGGCGCGCGCCAGACCGACTACGTGCTGAATCCTAACAATCTCGATACCAGCGAGGCGATCCTGTACACGGGCGGACGTTTCACCTACCGGATCTCCGATTCGGCGCGTTTCCTGCAGACGCTGCGCATCGAGTGGGGCAAGGACAACACCTACACCGAGTCGGTGACCGGCGTGCAGCTGCGGGTGACGAACGCGGTGTCGGCCAAGGTGACGCACACGATCCGCCACAACAGCGACATCGTCGGCGTCCGCGGCAAGAAGACCGACCAGATCACCGGCGTCAACCTCGTGTACAGCTTCTAAGTCGGGGGCCTCATGAAACACTTGCTCAAAGGACTTCCCGTGCGCTCGGCGCTGGCCGCGGCTGCTGCCGTGGCGCTGGCGGCCTGCGCCACCGGGCCGTCCGGCATGCCGGCAAGCGGCGTGTCGGTCAAGGACCAGGCCCGCTACGCCGACCTGACGCCGGACAGCATCCAGGTGTTCGTCAATCGGGTCGTGCGGCCGTACGACCTCGTCAAGACAGTGCGTGCCGAAGTGTTCGTCCTCGACGCGCCGAGCGAAGAGGCGGCCGAGCTGCGGGCGTTCCGCGAAATGCTGCGGCAGGCGAAGGATGCCGGCGCCAATGCCGTCATGGAGGTGCGCCGATCGATCACGGTCGACTCGGTGACCCAGCGCGTCGACACCAAGCCGCCAGCCGGCAGTTCCGGCATGTTCCGCGACGACATCAGCCCGACCTCGGTTGCGCTCGACGAGCTGACGCTCGCCGACTACTGGCGCGGCAAGGGCACGCTGAGTTCGGCGCGCATCGACCAGACGTTCCAGCGACGCGGCCTGTCGCAGAAGTCGGTCGTCTTCACCGGCAAGGCAATCAAGCTCAAATAAGACTTGGATGTGCGGCCCGCCGTGCGGGCCGCACGCCGCGGTACCTTATGCGAGGGGTCGACTGACGATCCCTCGTTTTTTTTGGTAGGTCGAATCAGTCGAAGAGAATCCGAAGAACCGGCGGGCTGCGGCCGGTTCAACGACAATGTCGCTCACCGACGGCGCCCTGCGGCGCCTGTTGGCAGAATGAAGCGCATTGACTGCGGCGAAGCCGCCCGATGAAATCGACTGATGCCGACAGCCGCGAGCACGGACCGATCGTGAATGCGCAGAAAGCCGGTGGCGCGCCGCGCCTCATTGCGCTCGACTGGGGCACGAGCAGCCTGCGTGCATTCCTGCTCGCCGACGACGCGGTGGTCCTTGAGCAACGGGCCATGGACCGAGGCATCCTGCACCTGCCGTCGCCGGGTGGCCGCAAGGGGTTCGAGGCGGCCTTCGCCGAAGCCGTAGGCAGATGGCTCGGGCAATGGCCCACGTTGCCGGTCGTCGCCAGCGGCATGGTCGGCAGTGCGCAGGGCTGGCAAGAGGTGCCGTACGTGCCGTGTCCGGCCGACGTGCGCGCGCTCGCCGACCACGCGCTGCGTCTGCCTACGCCGCTGGGGAAGGATCTGTGGCTCGTGCCGGGAGTGCGATACGACCCGGTAGCCGGTGCGCCCGACGTCATGCGCGGCGAGGAGATGCAGATTGCCGGCGCGCTGGAATTGCAGCCGGCGTGGGCGGCGCGCGCGCGCGTGGTGCTGCCGGGCACGCATTCGAAATGGGTGCAGGTCGATGGCGGCCGTGTGACCGTATTCGCAACGCACATGACCGGCGAGCTCTACGCGGTGCTGCGGCAGCACTCGATCCTCGGCCGCCTGATGCCGATTTCCGCCGCGACAGCGCTGCCGGATGCCGGAGGCAGTGCTGCGCAGGCCGCGGCCTTCACCAGCGGCGTCGACGCAGCGCGGGGCAGCGCCGCCGGTGAGCTCGGACACCAGTTGTTCGCGGTGCGCACGCTGGGACTGACCGGGCGGCTGGCAACCGACGTGCTCGGCGACTACCTGTCGGGACTGCTGATCGGCCATGAACTCGTCGCCGGGCTGGCCGCCAGCGCAACGGCGCGGTCGGCCGGTGCCCCGCTGCTGCTGATCGGTGATGCGGCGCTGTGCCGCCGCTACGTGGATGCACTCGCCCGGTTCGACGTTCGCGCCGACGCGGTGCTCGACAATACGGCGCCGCGCGGCCTGTGGGCCCTCGCGCGTGCCGCCGGACTGCTGCCACGCGATTCGATCGCGCCGACGACATGAACGATGCCCGCTCCTCGCCCTGCGCACGTTTCGATGGCGCCTTCGCCGCGCTGCCGCTGGTGGCGATCCTGCGCGGGATCACGCCGGCGGAGGCT
>JBFGOX010000294.1:0-4399 GCA_041565015.1 Burkholderiaceae bacterium | reverse complement strand
GGCTTGCTGATGGTCACGCAGCCCGTGCCGGTGCAGTCCGCAGCGACGAGATTGCTGCCGGATGTGGCGAAGCGTGTGTCTGTGCCCGCCGAGGTGGCCCAGAAGTCGGGATGGTCGAAGTCGGCGCCGGTGTCGATGACGGCGCTCAGCTGCGCAGCGTCACCGGTCGTGATCCCCCAGGCGTGCCGGGCTCTGATGCGCTCGAGGTTCGATTGCGAGGTGAGCAACGGGTCGCTGGTGGTGACCGGCACCACGGGCGGCGCCTGCAGCCCTCCAATCGCGTTCGGCACGGCCAGCAGGACGCCGCCCGCTCGCTGCAGGTTCAGCAGCGTTTGCCGCAGCTCCGCCGCCGTTTGCGGCCCGCGCAGGCGGATTTGGTAGATGTTCTGCCCCGGCAGGCTGCCCACGACCACTCCACCGACGAGCGCTGCTATCGCTTCGATGCGGTCGTCGCTGAGGTTGGGGCTGACGCGGATCAGCGCTTCGTCGGCAACCACCGGCATCGCTTCGTTCCCTTCGCCGAACACGACGACGTTGAACGCGCTGAAATCGGAAGCGGCAGTGCCGATTGGGAGCCGGGAGACGCACAAGCGGCGGACGCCCGAGACTACGGTCCGCTTGCCGGTCAGACTGCTCGCCAGCACGTCGTAGCAGCGGCCCGCCCTGGCGTCGGCCGCGTCGAACCGCACCACCGCGCTGTAGATTCGATCTCCGGCCGACAGATCGCCGTCGCTGCCGTCGTCATTCATCGGCACCTTCCGGTCCAGCCCGCGGATCAGCAGGTTCACCTCGGGCTGCGCGCCGGCGTCCCCGGCGACCAGCACCGTGAACTTGACGTCGGTCTGCCTTCTCTCGGAAAGCGCTTCCGGCCAGGCGGTCGGCGCGTATAGCGTCAGGGGTGCGAAGCGCGCTCGAGCGAGCTGCAGGGCCAGCCGGGCGCGATCGGCGGCCTGAGGCGGCAGTACCGCAGCGGGTTTCGCGGTGACCAGGGAGTCGGCGGCAGAAACCGCGGCAGCGGCGCACAGGAGGAGCGCAGCCAAGGTAGTCGCGATAACATCGCGCACGCGGCAGCAATCAGAGGGGCGGCGCATATGGCTCTCCTCGGGTGATGGGCGGCAGATACGGCGCTCGGCTGGGCGCAGATTGCGGTAGCGCGGCGACGAGCGCGAGTAGCGCTGGCCAGTCGCGCAGCCAGCAGCAAGCATGGTCGAACTGCTGGCGTACTTCGAAGCGGGCGCCCGGCTGCCGGCGTACGGCGGCGCTGAGCAACTGCGGCGGGACTTCGCGGTCGCGTTCGCCGGCGAAGTGAAGCTGGCGAACGTGCAGCGGCAGCGGCGCGCGCGCCGACGGATCGAGCGAGGCGGAAAGCGTCTGGTAATCGTGGCGACGTGTCCACGCGGCGAGATCGAGGTTGCCGGCGATCGTGACTACGGCATCAACCCCGGCCACACGCTCGGCGAGCAGCATCGCCAGCGTGCCGCCGCCGCTGTGGCCGATGAGCGTCAGGCGTGAGCCGGGCGGGCGCGCGGCCTCGAGCGCGCCGGCCATGCTGGCGACGACAGCCTCCGAGTAGCGGGCATCGGTCCACAGTGAAGGCCCGCAGCCGGGGTCGGCATAACGACCGTGGTAGCAGGGGCGGCCGAGGAGCAAGGTGGCCCGCGGATCGCGCGCCATCAGTCGCAGTGCGACCGGCGAGCGCGGTGTCGGATCGACCGCAGCATGCCGGCCATTGATCCATGGCGTGCCGTCGCCTTCCAGGTAGACGTGGAGACGACTCTCAGTCGCGGTGCGAGGAGCGCGATAAACGGCATGTGTAAAGCCAGCTCCGCCGATGTCCTCGCGCACAAAGCCCAGCTCGCGGGCCTCGCGGTCGAAGCGCGGCGACGGCCCCGCGCAAGCAACGATGGCTAGAAGCATCGCAAGCGCGCTGATCCGCATCACGGGGAAAGTCAGAATTCGGCGATAACGCCGATGTTGGCCGACCAGGTGTCGATAAACGAGTGGCCGCCGCGCTTTTCGTAGTCAAGGAAGAACTGGGTACCGCGCCCGACCTCGATCGTTGCCCCGGCGCCTATGATGAAGTAGTCGCGGTCCGGGGAATCGGTGCGGAAGGCGAACACCGTTGACGGGTTGACGACCAGCCGCGGCGACACGGTGCGGGCGTCGTCGCGGAACTCGTGGACGTACGTGGCGCGAACGGCGGGCACGATCGCGCCCCAGGTGAAGGCCTTTCGATACGACGCGCGTGTGCCCAGCGTGCTGGTAAGCGAAGTCGTGCTCTGCTCGGAATAGATGAACTCGAGCCCGGTCGTTCCGGTTTCGGTCGTCTGGTCAGTGCGGTTGCGGATGTAGTCGGCTCCGGCCGTGGCGCTAACAGTCAGCGCGCCCGAGTACCAGTTATAGCCGCCGGCCAGGCCGGCCATCACCTGCTGCGAGTCGATCGACGAAGCGGCAACACCCGAAATCACTCCGGCGTCGATGCGCCGCGTGGCGTCCTGGCTTCCGCGGCCGCCGCCGAGGTAGGCGCCAAGGTAGGTGCGGGGTGTGGGGAGGTAAGTGGCGTAAAGCAGCAGCGTCGTATTGCGCGATCGCATCGTGCCGGCGTTACTGATGTAGTTGTTGTCAGTGTCAGAGTGGCCGAGCGAGGCGCCGGCTACCAGGTCGTTGCCGAATCGCCGGTCGAGCCCGATTAGCAAGCCATCGAGCTTGGCCTTGTAGCCGTTTTCCAGTTCGGTCAGAGCCCGCGTCGTGCGGCTGGTTTGCGCCGTAAGGAAACCGCCGAACGGACCGGCGGTGAAATCGCCGCTGCTGCCGCCTCCCTTCTTGCGCTTCTTCGTCGACACCTCGTCGCCGAGCGCCTCGTCAAACTCGCGCTGCCGCTGCAACGCCGCCTGTCCGGCCGTACCGTAGCTCCCCGCGCTACCAACATTGGCCGAAGCAACACCCGGCGTATAGACGCCGCCGGCCAAGCCACCGGTGAACGTATTGGCGCAGGTGATCAGAAACGCGGTGTTTGTACTGTTCGCGGGGTCGTTACAGGCGGCAAAGAGCGTCTCGAAGAACACCCTCTCCTGCGCCACTTGCGGCAGCGCCGCGACCGGAACAAGCATGCCGGCGCCAAGCTGACAAAGCAGCAGATACCGCCAAGCAACACGAAAGCTGGACATCGTGGCTCCCCCGAGCCTGCAGACTTCCAGGACTTCTTTCTTGCTTGTGTCGCGAGTATGCGCTGCGGCCGGTGGCGCGGCAAGCCCGGAGCGCACCGGGAACGCCGGCGAGGCGCAATCATCATTTTTTTTGACATTTGCTGACAACCCCTGCATCGAATGTCGGCACCCACTCGGCGCGCAACGTGCAGCTATACTTGCGGCGCATAACGCCGCCGGCCCGCACCCGACCGAGGCCGGTTCCGCTGGCCAAACGCGGGAGGTCAGTCATGTCGCGCGTAAGCACAGTGCTGTTCGTCGTTGCCGCGGTGTGCGGCGTTCTGGCGTCCCCCGCGCGGGGGGCGAGCGAAGCGGTAGCGCGCGTCGAAAGGCTCGTGGGGATGGTCGAAGCAGCCGCGGTCGATCAGCCACCGCGTCGCCTCACCGCAGGCGCGTCGATTGCGCTCGGCGAGCGAGTTCGGGTCGGCGCCGACTCGAACGTTACGTTGCACTTCCGCGACGAATCCCGGTTCGACATCGGCGCCCACGGCGTGTTCATCGTCGATCGCTTCGAAATGGCAAGGAATCCCGAAGAAAGCACATTTGCGACGCGGATTCTGAAGGGCAGCTTCCGCTTCGTCACTGGATTGATCGCCAGAAGCCGACCGAAGTCGATGAGCGTTACGCTTTCAGTCGCGACGATCGGTATCCGCGGTACGCAGGTCGCTGGCGAAGTGGACGAAACGTCGGCGAAAGTCATTCTTCTGGAACCGGAGGACGATCCCCGGCGCAGTACGTCGGTCGAAGTCGCCAACCAGTTCGGTAGCGTGGTGATCGATCAGCCGGGATTTGGCACCGAGATTCCCGACCAGTTCAGCCCGCCCTCGCCGGTCCGGCGAATGCAGGTGCGCCAGATCGAGGACTTGCTGCGCGCCATACGCTCTTCCGGTATGCGGATGCAACCACCCCGGCCACGCTAGACGTGATGCCCGCACCGAAGCGGAGGCGAGCTCGGAGACTATAATCGGAGCGCTTTGTCGCTCCGACTCGAAGACCTCAATCCCGAACAGCTCGCCGCGGTCACGCTGCCCGCCGGCCACGCGCTGATCCTCGCCGGCGCGGGCAGCGGCAAGACGCGCGTGCTCACCACGCGCCTCGCCTGGCTGCTGCAGACCGGCGCAGTAACTCCCGCGGGCGTGCTCGCCGTGACCTTCACCAACAAGGCGGCGCGCGAGATGCTGACGCGCCTCACG
>JBFGOX010000293.1:0-4401 GCA_041565015.1 Burkholderiaceae bacterium | reverse complement strand
TCGCCCGCACCGCGCGAGCGGCTTCCGAGGCGTAGCTCCGGCCGCGTGCCGCCGGCACCAGCGCCCATTTGATCTCCGGCTCCGGCCAGTCATTCGGGAACCACAGCCCGGCCACGCCAAGCACGCGCCGATCGGCCCTGTCGCAGACCGTATACGGGCCGTAACCGCGCCAGGCCCAATGCCCGACGATGCCGGCCAGCACGCGCCAGGTCTGCGCCTCGGTGAGCGGCGCGCCGACGGTGTAGCGAACGCTGTCGGCATCGCCGTAGTACGCATGCAGGGCGCGCCAGTCGTCTTCGCTCGGCAGCCGCAGATGCAGGCGCGCCGACTCGATCGCCAGCGGGACGATCGGCGCGGCGAAGGCGGTCATTGGCCACGCACAGTCAACACGACGTCATTGGCTGCGCGGCCACATCGGTTTCACCGCTTGCGGATGCCTCCAGCGCCATCCGAAGCCGCGCCCGGCGTCACTTCGGCTTCTTCTTGACCGGCCGCGTCCAGCGTTCGATCGTCACCTGCTTCGCGCGCGCGACGGTCAGCTTGCCGGCCGGCACGGCGCCGACGACGGTCGAGCCGGCGCCGACGGTCGCACCGGCACCAACGGTGATCGGCGCCACCAGCACCGAGTTCGAGCCGGTGTGCACGTTGTCCTCGATCACCGTGCGGTGCTTGTTGGCGCCGTCGTAGTTGGCGACGATCGTGCCGGCGCCGATGTTCACGTTGCGGCCGACGCTGGCGTCGCCGACGTACGCCAGGTGGTTGGCCTTCGAGGCCTGCGCCATCTGCGAGTTCTTCACTTCGACGAAGTTGCCGATGTGAACCTCGTCGGCCAGCAGACTTTCCGGCCGGATGCGCGCGAACGGCCCGATGCGCGCGTTGGCGCCGATCCGCGCGCTGTCGAGATCGCAGAAGCCGAGCACCTCCGTGCCGGCGCCGATCGTGCAGTCGCGCAGCAGCGTGTTCGGGCCGATGCGCACGCCGTCGGCGAGTTCGACACGGCCCTCGAACACGCAATTCACGTCGATGAACACGTCGGCGCCGACGGTCAGTTCGCCGCGCAGGTCGAAGCGCGCCGGATCGGCAAGCGTCGCGCCCGCCTCCATCGCAGCCGCCGCAGCGCGCGCCTGCGCAACGCGTTCGAGCTGCGCCAGCTGCGCCTTGCTGTTGACGCCGAGCGTTTCGTCAGCTTCTGCAGCCACCACCGCGGCCACGCGAACGCCCTCATTGACCGCCTGTGCGATGACGTCGGTCAGGTAGTACTCCTGCTGCGCGTTGTCGTTGCCCAGCCGCTTCAGCCACTGCTTCAGCTTCGCGGTCGGCGCCACCAGGATGCCGGTGTTGACCTCGTCGATGCGCCGCTCCTCGTCCGATGCATCCTTCTGCTCGACGATGCGCAGCACGTTGCCGTGCCAGTCGCGCACGATGCGGCCGTAACCCGTCGGATCGGGCAGGCGCACCGTCAGCACGCCGACCGCGCCGGCCGCCGCATCGAGCAGACCGCGCAACGTCTCGATGCGCAGCAGCGGCACGTCGCCGTACAGGACCAGCGTCGGTGCATCGTCGTGCAGCCGCGAGGCAGCCTGCATTACCGCATGGCCGGTACCCAGCTGCGGCTGCTGCAGAACAAAATCGACATCGGCGCGGTCAGAGAACGCGTGGCGCACCTGCTCCGCGCCGTGGCCGATCACGACGACGATACGCGCAACGCCATCGCGCCCGGCCGCCACCGACTGCGCGGTGGCCATAACATGCGCAAGCATCGGGCGGCCGGCGACGGGGTGCAGCACTTTCGGCAGGCGCGAACGCATGTGCTTGCCGAGTCCGGCGGCCAGAATGACGATGTTCATCGCGGGAGACAGAAAGTGAACGTTGAACCGACGCCCCTGCGGCGCAACGATCGTAGCACCGCACTCGTGCGCGCAGCGCCTGCCGGGCTGATGTCGATGACCCGGCATGCGCGTCGTTTCGTTCTGATCAGCGTCAGCCTCCTGGTGGCGGCCTGCTCGTCGGTGCAACTGGGTTACAACAACGCCGATACGCTGCTGACGTATTCGCTCGACGGCTATCTCGATCTCGACGACGCGCAGGAGCGGTTCGCGCGCGATCGCATCGGCGCGCTGCATCGCTGGCATCGCAGCACGCAACTGACGGCGTATGCGGCGCTGCTGACGGAGGCGCAGGAAAAGCTCGCCCGACCGGTCAGCGCGGCCGACGTCAGGGACTTCAACAATCGCGTGAACCGCCACCTGGCAGCGATCGGCGATCGGGCAGCGCCGGACCTGGCGCAGCTCGCATTGACGCTGCAGCCGGCGCAGATCGAACGGCTGGCCGACCGCCTGGCCCGCGACACGTCGAAAGCCCGTCGCGAGCTCGTTCGCTTCGCCGGGCCGGAATCGCTCGCGCAGCGCATCGAGCGCGCGGTCGAGCGCGCCGAGGACTGGCTCGGTCCGCTGTCGCCGGCGCAGCGCGAGCTGATCGGCGCCTCGCTGGGGCGCCGGCCCAACGCGCAGGAGGCGTGGATGCAGGAACGCGAACGACGGCAGCGCGAACTCGTCGCCGTGCTCGAACGCATTCGCGGCGAGAAGCCGGCGGTGCAGACCGCCGCCGGCTGGGTGCGTGACTACTTCGGCGAGCTGGCCGAACCGCGCGAGCCCGAACGGCGCGCGCAACTGGCGCAGCTGCGCGACGACCACGCGGCGCTGATTGCACAGCTCATCGACTCGGCCACGCTGGCACAGCGCGCCACGCTGGTGAAGAAGCTGCGCGGTTACACGGCCGACATGAATGCGCTGGCCGCGCGCGCCGGCAACGGCGGCTAAGGCGGCTCAGTCGGCCGACAGCGGCGTCGACGGATGCGGACGGCCGCGCCGCGCCCGATGGTGACGGTTCGCGCGATTGCCGGCCGTGGGTAGCAGCGAGCCGACGACCATGCCGACGCCGGCCATCACCAGGCCGCCGAGCACCGATGGGATCACCTCGCCGAACGGCGTGAACGACAGCAGCGCCCAGCTGGTCATGCCCATCACGATCGACCAGATCGCACCCTGGTTGGTCGATTTCTCCCAGTACAGACCGAGCACCAGCGGCCAGAAGGCGCCGACCACCGGGAACTGGTAGGCCATCGCCACCAGCTCGAAGATCGGCGTGCCTTCCATGATGATCGCGTAGCCGAGCACGCAGGCGGCGAAGATGACGATGACGAAGCGCATCGCGCGCAGCTCGACCTTGTCCGACAGCGGCATCAGGTTCTTCAGGATGTTCTGCACGAAGGTCGTCGTCGGCGCCAGCAGCGTGGCCGAGGCGGTCGACATGATCGCGGAGAGCAGGGCGCCGAAGAAGAACACCCTCAGCCACATCGGCATGTGCTCGAGTACCAGTGTCGGCAGGATCTTCTGCGAGTCGTCCTTCAGCAGCGTGGCGGCCATCTCCGGCATCACCAGAAAGGCGGCCACGCCGATGAACATCGGCACCGACGCGAACAGCAGGTAGGCGGCGCCGCCGAGGATCGGGCCGCGCACCGCGCTCTTCTCGTCCCTGGCGGCCATCACCCGCTGGAACACGTCCTGCTGCGGGATCGAGCCGATCATGATCGTCACCGCGGCGCTCAGCCAGAACAGCCAGGCGTGAACGGTCGGCTGCGGAAAGAACTTGAACATGTCCTTTTCGGCAGCATGCGCGAAGACGCGGTCGGCGCCTCCGGCAAGATCGGCCGCGAACCAGGCGATCAGCGACAGGCCGATCACGATGATCACCATCTGCAGGAAGTCCGTCAGCGCCACCGACCACATGCCGCCGAACACCGTGTAGGTCAGCACGATCACCGTGCCGAGCGCCATGCCCTGCACGTTGGACATGGCGCCGTCGGACAGCAGGCTGAACACCAGGCCGAGCGCGGTGATCTGCGCCGCCACCCAGCCGAGGTAGGAAATCGCGATCACCACCGCACTGAAGATCTCGACGCCCTTGCCATAGCGGTGCCGGTAGAAGTCGCCGATGGTCAGCAGGTTCATCCGGTACAGCTTGGCGGCGAAGAACATGCCGACGAAGATCAGGCAGAAGGCGGCCCCGAACGGATCCTCGACCGTGGCCTCGAGCCCGCCCTCGATGAACTTCGACGGCACGCCGAGCACGGTTTCCGAGCCGAACCAGGTGGCGAAGGTCGTCGTCACCACCATGATCAGCGGCAGCCGGCGGCCGGCCACCGCATAGTCGGCGGTGCTCTTCACGCGCGTCGCGGCATACAGGCCGATGGCCACGGAGATGAGCAGGTACAGGACGACGAAACCGATCAGGGTCATGGTGTCGCAGCGGGCGTTGGCCGCGTGCCGATCAGATGGCTACGCCGGCGACGATAAGCCTTGGCGCCAGCCGGCGCCAACGCGAATCCCGGACCGATGCACG
>JBFGOX010000292.1:0-4406 GCA_041565015.1 Burkholderiaceae bacterium | reverse complement strand
TGGGCTTGCGGCGGCGTCGACGCTGAGCCCGCGTGACAGCATTGCCTGAGGGCGCACAGTCGCCCGGCCTGGTCTTCCTCGCGCTCTGCGTTGTAGCTGCGGCCGCCGTTATTCATGCAGCAGATCTTCAGGATCGAGTGTTCGCAGCACTGACGGCTACCGATCAAGGGCAGGCCACGCTTCCCGTGTCTACGACCAACAGGCGCACGTCGAGCGGTAGATAAAGGTCTGATACGGTCGCGGCATCGGCAAGCTGATGGCCGCGCCGCCGGACGCGTCCAGATCACGATGGGGCGCGAGCAGAAGAACAGTCCGGCGCTACAGGGCTGCCGTTCGACCGCGAACTGCACCAGAGTGCCGAGCCGGCGAATGTCAAACCGGGAACGCCCGCGTGCCGGTTCGAATGGCTCCGTGCCGCGATCGGCCATTGGCTGCGCGCTTGCCGGCCTGCGTGACCGGCTGGTGCGCGGTGGAACGGATGAGCCGCAGCAGCCAGCGCCACGCGTTGGGATTGCGACGGATGAAGTCGGTCAACGCCCCTGCTTGCTGCCGAATGAATCGATTGCGTTTTCCCGTCTTGCAACCGCCGTGATGGTGGATGGCGTGCATGATCTCGTGCAGGACGATGACCGCAAGGTGCGGACCGTGCAACTCACGGGACAGATGAATGCGGTTGTTCGCGTAATCGTAGTAGCCCCATTCCTGGTGTCGGACGGCCAGACGCTTGGGCCACCAGTGCAAAGTGACGACGAGGTCGCCGAAATTGAGGCGCTTCGGCATGCCGCGCACGTGGACCTGCTCGGCAAGGAGTACCCGCTGAAAGCTCGACCGTGGCGTGATGTGATCCGACAGCAGCCCGTTGAGCCAGACCCAGGCATGCGGATTGCGGTGGGCCAGGCTGACGAGCCCGTTGGCCAAGCTGTGGGTGAAGGCCTCCTCGCTTCGGACGGTGTCGTCGGACAAGCCGTTGACGTGATGAATCAGGCGGATGCACGCCCGCATGAAACACTCGGCAAGCAGTGCCGGCCGGTCGACGAGGGAGGTATCGAGTCGGATGCGCTGGGCGTTCAGGTCCACCTCGGCCAGATGGCGCTTGTCCCGCGTGAAGTGCTTGCGCGAAACGATCACGACCTTCAGTCGGTACGCGCCATAGCGAAGCGTGAACGGCGCGATGGCCTCGTCGCGGCCGGAGTTTCGGGAGCCCTGTGGCTCGGCGCCATTTCGGGCAAGCGTCGCTTTCATGGTTGCACTGCAAAATAAGAGACAGCAACACTATACAGCGCAGAAAAACGTTGTTTTATCAAATAATTAGTGCGTTCAGTCGGCCTGGTTGCGGTTTTCCTGGCGCTGCGGGGCCAGTGGCTGTTCCGCGGCGCAACTTGGTGCCTGGATCCGGGGTTTTCGACTCTCGGGGCTGGCTGCACGCGCGTTGACCCGTCGCGGCCAAGACCGTCTTTTCTTCTCGACCGGACACGGCAGGAGCGCTGCATGCTCGGCGAGGATCAGGGCCCCGCTTGGAACTCCGCTACGGGTACGTGCCGCTAAAGAAGCGATTTGAAATCAGAGTGCGGAAAGCACCACGAAGGCAGCGAAACTCGCCGCAGACGGAACCTTGGCGCGAGTCTTTTCGGACACCGCTTTCGCCGCGCCCGACCTGCTGCCTCAAGCGAGTCCAGCCTGCGCAAGTGCCGGGAAGATGCGCTGTATCGCCTCCGCTTCCAGCCGCTGCCCTGTCGGCGCCAGCTGGCTGTAGGACGACAGCGCATCGGCGGGCAGCCCGCCGACCCAGCGTGTGATGTCGGCGAATCGAGCGCCCTGGCGGACCAGGAAGGCGACGTAGGTGTGGCGAACGGCCTCAGGCGTGACCTCGTGCGCGGCGTCGAATCCGGCGTCGTGCGCGCAGTACAGGAGCTGTGCCGCCAGCGACTCGATCGTCGCGGTGCCGCCGTCGGCGCCGCGGACGATCGGTGATTCGGGGTCGGTGCCGGCAACGCCGAGCGACTGCATCGCGGCTGCGCCGAGCGGAACGGTTCGCGCCGGCGCACCTTCGATGCGCATGGTCGAGGTTTCGCGATCAATGTCACGCCAGCGCGCCGCGATCGTTTCGGCCGGCGAAAGGCCGGATAGCAGCAACGCCAGCGCCCGCTGCGTGTCGCCGTCGGCGGCGCGCAGAAGGGCGGTGCATTCGTCGACGGTGAGCTCGCGCGGCAGCGCAAGCGCCTGTGTCAGACGCGGCCTGTCGTCGACCGTCAGCGCGGCCTGCCGCGCGTGGTCGAGCGCCCCGGCGTGCTGCGGCTGGTGCCCCAGCGTCCCCGCGAAGACGGGCTGCGTGACCACCACCGAGGGCTTCGGCTCCGGCCGGTTGAACAGTTCGACCAGCCACATCGCCGCCAGCGCGAGAAGCAGCGCGCCGGCGACGACGATGCCGGCATCGCGCCAGTACAACGGCCGCCAGGCTTCCTTCGGGATCACTGCCTGCTCGAGTATCTGCAGCGACGGCATGCGCGAGCGCTCGGTCGCATTCAGACTTGCCTGCCGCTGCAGCGCTTCCTGATAGGTCTTTTCCAGCTGCCCCAGTTCTTCCTGCAGCGACCGGTATTGCGAGAAACGCGCCGCGAACAGGCCGACCTTCTGCTTGCCGCTGGCGATCTGCACCTGCAGCCGTCGCGCTGATTCGCGTGCCGCAGCCAGTTCCTGCTCCGCCTCTTCGATTGCGTTGCTTTGGCCGACCTTGCGCTGCGCCTTGATCTGCTCTTCGAGCTCGGCCAGTCGCGTGCGCAGCGCCCGCGCGTGCGGGTCGAAGTCGAGATAATCCTGCGTGAAGCGGCGGCTCAGCTCGCGAAGTTCCTCGCGTAGCGTCGACGCGCGCTGCTCGAGGCTGGCCAACGTCGGGTTGTCGCGCGCGCGCACTACGCCCTTGCCTTCGGCGGCCGCCGCGCGCAGCGATTCGAGGCGGCCTTCGGCCTCCAGCAGTCGTTTGTTGGCATCCTTCTGGGACGCGGCCAGTCCCTGCATCTCGGCGAGGATGTTGTTCTCCTCCCGTTCGGGCGAAATGATGCCGTTGCGGACGCGAAAGTCCTCGACCGCGTCGCGCTTGGCCGCGACCGAATCTGCAAGTCTTGCAACTTCCTCGTCGGCGCGCGCCGCCGCCTCGCTGGCTGCGCCGACATAGGCCTGCGCGATGTGCTCGCGATAGACCTCCGAGATGCCCACCAGCAGAGCAGCCGGCAACTCGGGGAGGCGACCGACGGCGGCGAGTTCGACGATCTGCGTGCCCTCAATTGGCGTGACGGTCATCGTTGACTGCAGGCCGAGGATCGGATCGAGACCCAGCGCGGACAGGTCGTGTCCCGCGCTGCGCAGTCTGTCGGCGACCTGCTCGATCAACGGCCGGCTGGTCAGCGTCTGCACTTCGGTCAGAAAAGGCTGGTTGCCGTCGCCTGCCTTCGTTTCCGAAACACCGGGCAGGCGCATCGACGGCGGCGTGATCTGCAGCCGCGCCGTCGCCCGGTATTCGGGCGGGCGGGAGAAGACCCAGAGCAGGCCGACGATCGACACGACCAGAAAGACGCCGAGAAACACGCGCAGCCGACGTCGATTCGCCCGCAGCGTATCGGTGCCAAAGCTCTCGCTCAGTTCTGGGGCATGCATGTCATGCATCGAAACGGGAACGTCGAGGCGCAGCCGAGCCTGTCGTTACGCCGCGATCACCGCGACGTCTTGCCGGGCCGCCGGGCCCAAGCGCAGGCCCACCGGCGCATTTGCGATCCATGCTAGCACCGGCAATCCGCAGAAAGCCGAGCGGCGGGCGGCGGGACTCACCGCGCGCGGTGCGAGAATCGCTGCACGTTTGACGCGCCCGCCGGGTGGCGCACAGAAGGCGCGGTGCCGGGCTGCCGGCGGTTCGACAGCCGGAGCGTCGATATGACTCGAATGAGACGCGGATGACGAACACGCGGCGCCTCGCGCTTCGCCATGTGAGCAAGCGCTATCCGGGCGTCATCGCCAACGACGACGTGTCGCTGGACGTCGACGCCGGCGAGATCCATGCGGTCCTCGGCGAGAACGGCGCCGGCAAGAGCACGCTGGTGAAGATCGTCGCCGGTGCGGTCGTGCCGGATGCGGGCACGATCGAATTCGACGGCGAGGAGGTCTCGATCGCCGATCCGGCGATCGCCCGCGCGCTCGGCGTGGCGATGGTCTACCAGCACTTCTCGCTGTTCGAGAGCCTGACCGTGGCCGAGAACATCGCTCTCGGGCTCGACAAGCCGATGTCGCGCCACGCGCTGTTCGAGTCAATCGACACGGCCGGCGCGCGCTACGGCCTGCGCCTCGATCCGTCGGCCCACGTGCACGACCTTTCGATGGGCGAGCAGCAGCGCGTCGAGATTCTGCGCGCGCTGCTG
>JBFGOX010000291.1:0-4407 GCA_041565015.1 Burkholderiaceae bacterium | reverse complement strand
GATCACGGTGGCGTCGCGCGCCGCCCGGCGCAGCAGGAACTGCGCCCACTGCTTGAGCATCTCCGGCGCCGCCAGGCTTTCCGGCATCCAGTCGGCGACGGCGTGCGCGCCGCTGGCGTACAGCGACAGCGCGTCGAGCGACGTGAGCATTTTCGGCACGCCAAGCTGGCGCACCGGGTCGGCGAACTCCAGGTTGTTCGTGTATTCCGCCATCGACGTGGCGAGCTTGTAGTGGGTCAGGCCGGAGAAGAACAGCACCAGCGCGTTGTTGAAGTAGTTGCCCAGCTTGATCTGCGTGTGCCGCACCGCCCATTCGAGGAAGATTTCGCCGAGCCTGCTGCCCGTGGTGACCGGCACCCGGGTGACGAGGCGCTTCAGTCGCGCCGCGTCCTTGTCGATGAACCGGTTGGTGCCGACGCTGTAGTGGTCCGAAGCCACGCCGATGCCGATCGCGTCCGCCCGCGTCTCCCAGTGCTTCAGCAGTCGCGCGGCCTTGGCGGTGCTGCCGTTGGTGCCGACCCGGCGCACGGCCATCCGCGTGCCGAGAAAACGGGCCGTGAAGTCGAAATCCTGGCTGCTCGCACCCAGGCTGACGCTGACGACATTCTTCATACAATCTCCGTGGGCGGTATCTTCAAGGGCACCGTATTCGATCGACGCGGTGGCCGCAACCCGGCGGATCCCGCCACCAACTACCGATGATGGAGGATTGTTTTGCTCACCCAATTGATCGGCGACAGGGCCCGCGCAGTCGGGCTGCCGGCAGTCAAGCGCGCCGCCGGGCTTGTCACCCGGCTGCTGCCGATTCCGCAGCCGACGCTGCTGGTCGGGCCCGGCGCGAGCGCGCGGCTCGGGCAGGCGATCGCCGGCTTCGGCCATCGCCGCATCCTGCTCGTCACCGACGGCATCATCGTCAAGCTCGGCCTGCTGGCCCCGCTCACCGAGGCGCTCGCCGCCGCCGGCGCCGCGTATGTCGTGTTCGACGCGGTCACGCCCGATGCGCCGATCCCGGTGGTCGAAGAAGGCATTGAGATATTCGGCCGCGAGGACTGCGACGCGATCATCGCCTTCGGCGGCGGCTCGGTGATCGACGCGGCCAAGGTGATCGGCCTGGCCGCCGCCAACGACAGGCACCCGCGCGATCTGGTCGGCTATTTCCGCGGCCTGCGCGGACCGGTGCCGATCTACGCCGTGCCGACCACCGCTGGCACCGGCTCGGAGGTCACGGTGGCAGCGGTGATTTCAGACCCCGAGCACGAGAAGAAGCTCGTCATCGCCGACACCCGCATCGTGCCGAAGATGGCAGCGCTCGACCCGGACCTGATGACCGGCCTGCCCGCCGCCGTCACGGCCGCCACCGGCATGGACGCCCTGACGCACGCGATCGAGGCGTACGTCGGCTACTGGGGCACCGAATACACCGACCGCATGGCGCTGTCTGCGGTGAGCATGATCTTCGAGAACCTGCCGCTGGCCTATGCCAAAGGCAACGACGTCGCCGCGCGCGAGAAGATGGCGCTGGCCTCGACCTATGCCGGCTTCGCGTTCACCCGCGCCAACGTCGGCAATGTGCACGCGATCGCGCACCAGTTGGGCGGCAAGTACCACACGCCGCACGGTCTGGCCAATGCGATGGTGCTGCCGCACGTGCTGCGCTTCTCGGCGGCCGAGATCACCGACAGGCTTGCCGAACTGGCCGTTCACGCGAAGCTCGGCAACGAAGGCGAAGCACAGGCCGCGCTCGCCGAGCGCTTCCTCGACGGAGTCGACCTGCTCGAAGCCTCGCTTGCCATCCCGCGTCATCTCGACGCGCTGCGCGAGGACGATATTCCCGCGCTGGCCGCAGCCGCGTGCTGGGAGGCCGACACCAATTACCCGGTGCCGCGGCGGATGACGCAGGAAGACTGCGAGGCGATCCTGCGCGGGTTGCTGCCGACGCCCGCGGTCGATACGCCGGCAAGGAAAAAGTCCGCGCCGCGGAAGAAGACGCAGACGCCCCGCCGCCGACCGGCCAAACAATCGGCCAAACAATCAGCTAACCAAGGGCCCGCGCCCCGACGCGCCGGGGTGCGCTAGGTTCCGGCGCGGCTTGCGCTTTGCGCGCCGCAGGCCCGCCGGCGCTGCGCGAACGCTCAGCAGCCGGTCGACTGGCCTGTCCGGCCAGCGCCGACGGCGCGCGTCAACGAGCCGTCAGCTTCCGTTCGTGGTCCGCCGCGGCCCGACCGCTCAGGACGCCGGCCAGACCATCTCGTCGTCGGCCGCCTGGCGCGCGAAGGCGCGATAGTCCATGTCGCTGTGCGCGATGTGCCCGACCGTGACGCCGAAGATGTAGCTCAGCAGGAGGAATCCCGGCTCCGAATGCAGCGCACCCGGCTCGATGAGCTCGAGCCGGTGGCGGATCGACTGCAGCTGGCCGAGCATCATCCTGTGCTCGCTGCGATGCTCGTCGAGCTTCGTGTAGCCGATCGCCTCGAGCTGGCGCTCCTCGTAGCGGAAGTGCGCCTCGAGCACCTTTTCAAGCCTTTCGGCCACCGCCTTCAGTTCGCCGAGATCGCGGTGGTCATGCCAGATGTCGACAATCTCCAGGGCAATGTCGAAGATGCCCTGGTGCTGCGCATCGATCTGCGGCTGGTCGACCTTGTAGTGGTCGCCCTAAACGATCAACTGCTTCAAGGGGAACCCGGACAGGCCGTGAAACTCTGCCATCGGATGGGTCGGCGCATGCAAATGCATCGTCATCCTCCTTTTCCGTCCTCGCCAACACGCGTTGCGACGGAACGCCGACTGGACTGATGCAGCAAGACAGGCAGTCGGCGCGACCCGGTCCTGCTGCGTGTCGCGGGCCATTCTGTCCCTGTCCGTCAGCGCTGAAAATGGCGTCTTGCCGTCTACGCAGTTGCCGACAACGGCGGATCCGGCATCACCGCATCCCGTCGACATTTCCACGGGCACAGCGACGTCGAGGCCGTTCGCGCGGTCATTCAGCCCGGCGCCGTCATGCCGCTGAGCAGGAAACGCTGCAGCCAGTAGGCGCCGATGATCGTCTTCACGTCGGTGACCTTCGCCTCGCCGATCCAGGCGATGAGCTGCTCGAGCGTGGCATTGAAGACTTCGAGGACCTCGCCGTCGTCGCTCGCCGCGCCTTCGAGGGTCAGTCCGCGCGCGAGATAGGCCTCGATCTTCTCGTCGCAGTAACCGACTGCATTGTGAAAGCCGCCGAGGTAGATCCACTCACGGGCCGTATAGCCTGTCTCCTCGCGCAGTTCGCGCTGGGCGCAGCCGAGGATGTCTTCGCCCGGATCGATCTTGCCGGCCGGAAATTCGATGATGCTGCAGCCGAGCGGGTAGCGGAACTGGCGCTCGAGCACGAGCCGCCCGTCGTCGAGCACCGGCACCACCATCACCGCGCCGGGGTGGCGCAGGTACTCGCGCGGCGCGACGTGTCCGTCCGGGCAGCGTACTGTGTCCTCGAACACGCGCAGGAAACGCCCCTCGTAGACAAGCCGCGACTCGAGCGTTTCTTCGGCCAGCGGATCGCGTGCTTCGGCTTTCTCAGTCATCTGGCTGCCCGTGAGCGACGACGACGAATCAGCCGCGGGTCACCGCCCTTATCCGCCCAGCGCCCGCAGCATCGCCTGCGCGCAAAGCGCCAGCAGGTACTGCGGCACGATGCCGAGCACCAGCACGAATGCGCCGTTGACCGACAGCGCCACCCGCATGTCGGCCGTGGCGACGATCGGCTGGCTGTCCACGGGCTCGTCGAAATACATCACCTTGACCACGCGCAGGTAGTAAAAGGCCGCCACCAGCGACAGCAGCACGGCGATCACCGCCAGCCAGATCGCGCCGCTGCCGGCGAGCCCGCCCATGCCGCTGCCGAGGAGCGCCTGCAACACCACCAGCTTGGCGTAGAAGCCGACCGTCGGCGGGATGCCGGCCAGCGAGAACATCAGCAGCAGCATCACGAACGCATACCAGGGGCTGCGCCGGTTCAGCCCTTTCAGGTCGGCAATCTCCTCGGCCTCGAATCCCTCCCGGGCCAGCAGCAGGATGATGCCGAAGGTGCCGAGCGTGGTGATCGCATAGACGATCACGTAGAACATCGCCGCGCTGTAGGCATTGGCCGTGGCCATCGTGGTCCCGCCGACCACGCCAGAGAGCATCGCCAGCAGCATGAAGCCCATCTGGCCGATCGTCGAGTAGGCAAGCATCCGCTTCAGGTTGCTCTGCGCGATCGCGGTGACGTTGCCGATCACGAGCGAGCCGACTGCCAGCACGACCAGCATCTGCTGCCAGTCCACCGCCAGCGGCAGCAGGCCCTCGACCAGCAGCCGGAAGGCGACGGCGAACGCGGCGAGCTTCGGCGCCGTGCCAATCATCAGGGTGACCGGCGTCGGCGCGCCCTGG
>JBFGOX010000290.1:0-4477 GCA_041565015.1 Burkholderiaceae bacterium | reverse complement strand
GGCAACGCCGTCAGCGCGGCGGCGGCAGGTTCTCGCCGAGCATGCGCGGCCCCATCCAGCGCAGCGTGCGCCCCACGTCGGGCCGGCGCCTGAGCTGCTGCGGCACCGCCAGCGCCTGCGCCGCGCTGCGCTTTTCGGCGACGACGAAGCTGAAGACGTAAGCCGGCTCCTGGCCCATGCGCAGGTCGCTGATCAGCACCCGCGCGCCTTCCTGCGACATCCTGTAGAAACCGTCGCTGAACCAGGCGATGCGCTCGACGAACCAGTTGCCGCGCAGTTCTTCGCGCAGCGGCCGGCCGCGATCGAATCGATCGAAACGGATCGCGGCGTCGCGGTCGAGCAGCGAAGTGAATCCTTCGTAGTAGTGCTCCGGCGTCATCGCCACCACGCGCCACAGCAGCGTGTTGAACGGCGCCGGCGTCACCAGCACCTGCTGCGCGGCGATGCCCTGCGCGCGCAGCGCCGCGTGCGCGGCCGACGACGCCTGCTGCTGGGCGACGACGCTCCAGCCGACATAGGCCGTGCTCAGCACCAGCCCGGCCAGGTTCGCGCGCAGCGCGCGCGGCCCGGACTTCAGCGCGACAGCCGCGATCGTGCCGGCGAGCAGCGGCAGCGTGTACAGGGGATCGATGATGAACAGGCTGCCCACACCAAGGGGTTCGTCGGAAAACGGCAGCAGCAGTTGGGTGCCGTAGATGGTCATCGCGTCGAGGAGCGGATGCGTGATCAGAACCGCCCACACCGCAAGCCACCAGCGGCGGAAGCGGTCGAGCTCGCCGTGCAGGCGCGCGACCGCCCAGGCGATCAGCGGCGCTGCGAGCGTCAGCCAGAACAGCGCATGCGTCTCGGCGCGGTGATAGGTCATGTTGCGGACCGGATCGCCGAAATCGATCAGCGAATCGAGGTCCGGCAACGTGCCGCAGACACCGCCCCATAACGCGGCCTTCCACACCGCCGTGCGGCGGCCCATCACGGCAACGCCGACAGCGGCGCCGAGCGCGAACTGGGAAACGGAATCCATGGCTGAAGTGTCGCCGAAGTACGCGCAGTTGTTTGTGGAACACGTCGTTAGAGGCGGCCGCCGGCCCCGGGTTCACCGGCTTGGATCGGGGATCGTCCGTACGAAACGTCCGTCATGCACAGCGGACATTCGCCTGCGCGCACGCCCGACGCCGGGTGCGCGACGACAGTCGCGTATCGTCGCGGCGTTTCGCTTCGCCTGCCGACGATCCCGCCGATGACGCTCGTTTCGCTGCTCGACGCCGAGCTGGCCTACGGCGACCTGCCGCTGTTCGACGGCGCCGGGCTCACCGTCGTCGAAGGCGAGCGCATCGGCCTGATCGGCCGCAACGGCAGCGGCAAGTCGTCGCTGCTCGGCGTGATCGCCGGCCGCACGGCGCTCGACGGCGGCGAACTGAAGCAGCGTGACGGGCTGCGCGTTGTGCGCGTCGAGCAGGAACCCGAACTGCCGCCGGCAGCGCACCTGCACGAGGCGCTGCTGCTGCGCGGGCACATCCCGTCGATCGCCGATGAACGCGAGCGCTGGCGCATCGAGGCGCGACTGGCCGAGTTCCTGCATCGCCTCAAGGTCGACGGTGCGCGGCTACCCGCCACCTGTTCGGGCGGCGAGCGCAAGCGCGCGGCACTCGCCCTGGCCTTTGCGCTCGCGCCCGACCTGCTCCTGCTCGACGAGCCGACCAACCATCTCGACATCGACGGCATCGAGCTCCTGGAAGATCTGATCATCGGCGAGGCAAGAGGACAGCGCGCGGCGATCGTCATCACGCACGACCGGCGATTTCTCGACCGCGTGGCTACGCGAATCGTCGAGCTCGATCGCGGCGCCCTGCACAGCTATCCGGGCAATTTCACCCAGTTCGAAGGGCGCAAGGCGGTCGAGCTCGAGGCCGAGGCGACCGCGCGGCGCAAGTTCGACAAATTCTGGGCCCAGGAGGAAGTGTGGATTCGTAAGGGCATCGAGGCGCGCCGCACGCGCAACGCCGGCCGCGTGCGGCGGCTCGAACATCTGCGCGATCAACGCGGCGCGCGGCGCGAGCGCATCGGCAACGTGAAGCTGGCGCTCGATGCAGGCGAGCGCAGCGGCAAGCTCGTTGCCGAGTTGAAGGGCGTGACGAAGTCCTTCGGCGGGCGGCCTATCGTCCGCGAGCTGACGGCGACGATCCAGCGCGGCGACCGGCTGGCGCTGCTCGGCGCCAACGGGGCCGGCAAGAGCACGCTGCTGAAGCTGGTCCTCGGCGAACTCGCGCCCGATGCCGGCACGGTCAGGCGCGGAACGAACCTGTCGGTCGCCTACTTCGACCAGCTGCGCGTGCAGCTCGATGAAGACAAGACCGTCGCCGAGACCGTTTCGCCGGGCGGCGACTGGATCGAGGTCGCGGGCGGCCGCAAGCACATGATGAGCTACCTCGGCGAATACCTGTTCCCGCCGCGCCGCGCCACCGCGCCGGTGAAAACGCTGTCCGGCGGCGAACGCAACCGGCTGCTGCTGGCACGCCTGTTCGCGCTGCCGGCAAACCTCATCGTGCTCGACGAGCCGACCAACGATCTGGACATCGAATCGCTCGAACTGCTCGAAGCGCAGCTGGCCGACTACACCGGCACGCTGCTGCTGGTCAGCCACGACCGCGCCTTCATCGACGCCATCGCCACCCAGTGCTGGGTCGCCGAAGGCGAAGGGCTGTGGCGCGAATACGCGGGCGGCTACTCGGACTGGTTGGCGCAGCGGCCACCGCCGGCCGCGAGCACCCCCGCGACGACGGCCGCATCACCGCCACCACCCACCCAGCGGCGCAGCGAACGCGTGAAGCTGTCGTTCAGCGAGCAGCGCGAACTCGCCGCGCTGCCGGCCGAACTCGTGTCACTGGAAACGGAGCAAGCGGCGCTGGTGGCGCGGATGAGCGCCGCCGGTTATCACGCCGCCACGCCGCAGCAGATGAAGGCGGACGCGACGCGCGCCGCCGAACTCGACGGACTGCTCGAGGAAAAACTGGCGCGCTGGATGGCGCTCGAAGACAAGGCGAAGGCCGCCGCCGGCGGCTGAACCGTCAGCGCTCGGCGGTGCGCCACTGCCGGCGTGCCGGGTTCTCGAGGAACGGCAGCTTGATCGCGTTCGGGTTGTAGTTGATCGTCGTCGTGCCGGCGAACACGTTGCTGGTGGCCTTGTTGTCGACCCACGACGGGTCCGGGTTGTTGGCGTTGCGGGCGATGATGTTGCCGTTGATGCCGCTCGAGCCGGCGATGTCGATTTCCTCGTTGGCCATGATCGAGCCCGGCACCGCCGTAGGCGGAAAGCTGCCGCGGAAGCGGATGTCGCCGCCGGCCATCAGGAAGATGTCCTTCACCCCCTGCGGCACGGTCGGGTCGGTGCCCTTGTAGTCGTCCCAATAAGAGCTGCCGCCGGACAGGTCGATCGTGCCGGTGGCAAGGATCGAGACGCGGAACGGCGCGGCGACCGTGCCGATGTTGGCGTTGGTCGCCACATGACCCTCGAAGAAATACAGCCCCTCGGGCGAGATCGTCGTGTTGCTCTTTTCCCAGCGCAGCGTGCCGGCGGTCGTCTTCTGCTCCCAGCCCAACCAATGGCCGCTGACGGCGGTGTCCCGCACCAGCGTGCCGGCCTTGTTGAAGATCTTGCCGTCGGCCCGGAAGACGTAGTCGGCGTGCTGCCGGTACATGCTCGGAATGATCTCGGGAATCAGGATCGGCGGTGAGCCCGGGTTGGCGGTACCGCCGGCGGCGACCGGATTGCCGTTGACGACGCCGACCGCGTTGACCGCGCCCACCGAAGAGCCCGGGCTGTTGGTCCAGGTCACGTCCTGGTTCGAGTGCACGCAGTTGCCGCTGCCGGTCACCTGGACCGTGCCGTTGAAGTTGGACGACTCCTGCGTGGTGATCGCGCACTGAGCAGTGAAGCCCCCGGCGGTCACGTAGTGCTGCACGACTTCCGAGGTGTTGCGCGGGCCGATGACCAGCGTGGTGATGCGGAACACCGGGCTGGCGGAATCCTCCAGCAGGCAGCTGGTCGGGTTCGGCGCGCCGGTCGTGCGGCACATCCGCTCGACCACGTAGCGCAGCGTGTTGCCGGTGGCGGAATCGGTGATCTGGTTGCCGACCGAGGCCGAAAGGCGGCTCGCCGGCGGCTGCAGCGGATCCGGCGCCGCGGCGTCGACGCTGGCGTAGTAGTGGCTGCCGGTCACGTGGTTGTAGCTGGCGGTCGTCTTGGCGAACGTCGTCAGCGTGGTGACCGCCGCCTCCAGCGACAGGTCGGTCGACTGCACCGCCGCCTCGTGGAAACCGATGTTGCCGGCAACCACGACCGAGGTGTCGGAAGTGCGCATCATCGCCACGCCGGCGATCGTCAGGCCGACCAGCGCCGACAGCGCGAACAGCAGGCGGGCGCCGCGCGGGCGAGAAGCCGGCGATGGCAGGCCGCGGGCAGGGCGTTGGCCACTCCGGT
>JBFGOX010000289.1:0-4491 GCA_041565015.1 Burkholderiaceae bacterium | reverse complement strand
GCGCGCATCGCGCCGCCCTGCACGCCGCGGCGGCAATCCCTTGCGGCTTTGCGCAGACGGCAACAGGCCCGGACCCGCGCTACCTGATGCGCCTCACCCGGATCGAGTACTTGCCGGTGCCGCTGGCCAGGTTGTAGTGGCGCACCTGGGCCCAGTAGCGACCCTCGATCAGATCGATCGCGATGTGCGCGTTGTAGTCGACGCCGGAGTCGTCGTCTTCGGCCATCACCGCAGTCGGACTGTCCGGGCCGAACAGCTTCATCACGACGTCGGTCGGCCCGCGCGTATCGATCACGTGCCGGCCGGGCTGCGTCACCGTGAACGTGAACAGGTCTTCCTCGCCGAAGCGGCCGATCTCCGCCTGCGTGCGCCGGCCGGCGTTGACCTTCAGCGCGGTCGCCTCGGCCACCGTCGGCTGCGCCTTCGGGTACATCTTGGCGCCGGCGATGAACTGCCTGTCGACGTCCGACAGCACTTCGTTGGCCTGGGTGCCGATGCCGTTGACCGTCCAGTCGGCAGGGAAGAAGTACAGCATGATCGACTCCGGATCGAAGTCGGTGCCGTTGATCTGGTCGAGCGAATACTTCCTGAGGATGTTGTGTCGCGTCGTTGCCTCGTCCCAGTAATTCGGCGACCGCGCCATTTCGCGCAGTACGACCTGCTCGTTCCACCGGATTCCGCCGGCCGGATTCTGGTGCTCGTGCGCCAGCCCGATCGCGTGGCCGAACTCATGCGCAACGGTGCCGCCGTCCATGAAGCCGAGGTTCATCGTCGCCTCGTTCAGCGGGATGTTGCGGCAATCGGTACCGACGTAACTCCACGCGCCGTCGTTCTCGTCGAAGCTGATGCGGATCTCGGCGTTCGGCGCATCGTTGAAGTCGAACTTCAGATTGGCGTGCGCGGCCCACCAGCCGGCCTGTTCCCTGACCTTGCCATGCTGCGACGGCGTGCCGCCGAGGAAACGCACCTGCAACGTCGAGCCGTTCATCCAGGTCTTGCCGATCGGCGCTATCGCACGGGTGCGGCCGGCAACGCTGGTCGAAGCCTGCATGCGCATCAGGTCGCGCGGCAGGATGCGGTCGATACAGACTTTCGGTCGGTCAGCCATCGGTTCTGGGCTCCTTTCGTTCAGATGTGGATCGATCGCGAACGGCTCCTCTGGTCCGTTGGCGCGGTACCCGCAACGTAGCCACCCGAGCATCGGAGAACAACCGCAGTTGCCGCAGGCACCGTCACGGAATCTTGGGGTCAGAGCCCGTCCCGCGAGGCGCGGGCAATGGCTAGTTCGGCACGCCGGTGTAGAGCGTCAGCGCGCCGAGAAGGAAGAACAGCGCCGCCGCGATCCAGCGCATTGCCTTCAGGTTGGCGCGGTGCGCGAGCGCCTCGCCGATCCATACCGCCGGCGCATTGGCGATCAGCATGCCGAGCGTCGTGCCCAGCACGACCGCCGCCAGCGCATCGAAGCGCGCGGCCAGCGCCACCGTCGCCAGCTGCGTCTTGTCGCCCATCTCGACCCAGAAGAACGCCACCAGCGTGGTGAAGAAGACGCTGCGATCGGAATACTCGCGCTCGCCGTCGAATGTGTCTGGCTTCAGCGCCCACAGGCCGAAGGCGAAGAACGAGGCGGCGATGATCCATTTCAGCGCCAACGGCGACAGCATTCGCGCCAGCCAGACGCCGACCCAGCCGGCGAGAAAGTGATTGGCCAGCGTGGCGACGAAGATGCCGGCGATGATCGGCCACGGACGCTTCAGTTTCGCGGCCAGCACGAACGACAGCAGCTGCGTCTTGTCGCCCATCTCGGCGAGCGCGACCAGCGCCGTCGAGACGAGCAACGCTTCCAAGGGTGCCTAGCCGGCGCGCAGGCGACGCGCGGTCGTGCGCATCAGCGGCGGTCGCGCCCGACGGCGCGCGAGATCAGCAGCCACGGCACCAGGACCGCCGCCGCCAGCAGCGCGAGCAGCGCCGCGGCAACGACAACGACGGTGCCCACACCCAGCAGGATCAGCACCCAGGCCGCCGCGCTCGCCAGCAACACAGCGGCGATGACGGAAGTCAGCACCAGCAGCACGAAGCGCGCGACCGGGCTGCGGACTTCTTCGCCATTGATGATGATGCGTGGCACGACTCGCTCCGCGATCGGAAGCTGCAATTGTCGCCGATCTGCCGTCGCCGAAAGGCACGCCGCTTCAGCGCGGCGGCGGCTCAGCAGCGAGTAGACACCCCTGCAGGCCTGCTCGCCGTTACGCGTGAAGCCGCGGCCACGCGACTCAGCGCTCGCGCTTGCGGCCGGTGAACATGGCCCGGACCAGATTCTCGCGCCCGGCCCAGCTCGACAGCACGACACCGGCCAGATGGATCGCGACCAGCACGCCCAGGAGGGCGGCGGCGGCCTCGTGCATTTCTTCGGCGTTGTGCGTGCCGGCCAGCGGACCGTGCGACAACAGCCAGCCGCTGCCGGCAACCAGCAGCGTTGCGGCCAGCAACCCCACGATCGACACGGCGCCGGCCGGGTTGTGGCCGACATGCGGTGGCGCCCGTCGCCGCAGCAGATCGACCAGATACGTCAACACGACGCTCGGCGGACGGACGAAATCGGCGAAACGGGCGTGGCGCGAGCCGACGAAACCCCATAGCAGCCGCAGGCCGCCGATCGCACCAACCGCGATGCCGAGCAGTTCGTGCGCGCCTCCAGCGTGCTCCGCCGACAGCCAGGCAGCGCCGCACAGCAGCACGAGGCTCCAGTGCAGCGCCCGCACCAGCGGATCCCAGACGCGAATCTCGCCTGCTTTCATCGCAAGGCGACGGTTCGCTCGGCCCTTTCGGCGTGACGACTGATCAGCCGCAGGTCGGTCGGGTTGAACTTCAGCTCGTAGCGTTTGCCCTTCTTGTCGACGGCCTTGACCTCGAAGCAGCCGTCGTCGACCTCGATGCTGGCGACCTTGTAACCCAGTGCCTCGGCGGCCGCATGCACATCGGACTGCGGCTTCCACTGTTCGCTCGGCGCTTGCGGGCAACGGCCCGAGGCCGCGGCCGCACCAGCCCCGCTGGCAAGGATGATCCCGATCACGGTTGGGACGAGAAAACGTGCTTTCATATCGATACTCCTTCCGGTGTTTGGATCGCCGGCTGGCGACCTGAACGTCAACTTAGCGGCCGAACCTGAAGCGAATCTGAGGGATCGTTTCCGTGCGCCTGCTACTCGTTGAAGACGACCGCACGCTCGGCGACGCCGTAGCCGCGCACCTGCAGGCCGATGGTCACGTCGTTGACTGGGTGACGACGGCCGCGCAGGCGCGGGCTGCCGCCGGCGAGCCATTCGACGCCATCCTGCTCGACTGGCAGTTGCCCGACGGATCCGGCGTGCATTGGCTGCGCGATCTGCGCGCACAGCGTGGGCCGAACCGCGCGCGGCCGGTGCTGATGCTCACAGCGCGCGACCTGCTGGCCGATCGCGTGCAGGGACTGGACGCCGGGGCGGACGATTACTTGGTCAACCCGTTCGAACTGGCCGAACTTTCGGCGCGGCTGCGCGCGCTGGCACGCCGCGCCGCCGGCCCCAGCGAAGCGCGACTGCGCGCCGGGCGGATCGAACTCGACCCGGCATCGAAGACGGTCTTCCTCGACGCGCAGGCGGTCGACCTGACGGCCAAGGAGTACGCGCTGCTCGAAGCCCTGCTTCGCCGCAGCGGGCGGCTGGTCTCGCGCAGCGACCTCGAAAGCCTGCTCTACGGCTTCGACGCCGCCGTGGACAGCAACGCGATCGAAGTGCATGTCTCGAACCTGCGTCGCAAGCTGGGGCGCGAGACGATCGAGACCGTGCGCGGCATGGGCTACCGGATCGCGACATGACATCGACCACGGACGTGGCACCCACGCCGTCGATCCGCCTGCGGCTGACACGCACCGCATTGATCGCCGTGATCGTCGGCGCGCTGCTCGGCGCCGCCGCCGCGGCATTCGCCGTTCGCGGCCAGGTGCGCCATCTGATGGACTCCGCGCTGGAAGAAACGGCGCAGGCGCTGGTGGGCCTGGCCTACGAGGAGGACGAGCTGCTCGAAATCGCCCGTGGACGGACGCTGCCGGCGCCGCCGCATGACGAACGCCTGCAATGGCAACTGCGCGGCGCCAGCGGCGCCATGCTGGCGCACTCCCACCAGGCGCCCGCAACGCCGTGGCCGGCGCCCCTCGTTGAAGGCCATGCGCGCATTCCCGGCATGGCCGTCTACACGATGACCGGCCACGGCATCTGGGTGCATGTCGCACAACCCATCGACCATCTGCGCGCGGCGCAGCGCGACGCGGCACTACTCACGGCCGGCGTCGTGCTCGGCTGCGGCGTGCTGGCGGCATCGTGGCTGGCACTGCGGGTGCGCCGCGAGCTTCAGCCGGTGGCGCAGCTGGCGCGCGACGTCGAGGCGATGGAACCGGCGACGGTGAGCGGGCCGTCGCCACGCTCGCCACGCCAGGAACTGGAACCGGTCTACGCGG
>JBFGOX010000288.1:0-4526 GCA_041565015.1 Burkholderiaceae bacterium | reverse complement strand
TACGGGTAACCGAGGTTCGAGGCTCAGTAGCGCCCGTGCTGCTTGTAAATGTAGTTCGTCAGTTCGCTTTGCTGCATGTAGAGCTGGCGCTGGATGTCGTGCACGGCGCGCACGATCGCCCGCATGACCCGGTAGACGAGCAGCGGGTCGTCCTCGACCAGCACCGCCTCGAGCTTCTCGCGCTCCAGGCCCAGCACGCGCGTCTGAGCCAGCGCCACCAGCGAGGCGTAGCGGCGGCTGCCGTCGAGCCACGACAGCTCGCCCGCGAACTCGCCGCTGGCCAGCGTGTTCAGCGTCACCTTTTCCGGCGTGCCGGCACCTTTCACGACCCCGAGCTTGCCGCTGACGATCAGGTAGAAGTGGTGGTCATCGTCGCCTTCCTTGACCAGCACCTCGCCTTCCTTCAGGTCGCGCAATTCCATGGCGGCGGCGAGTCGGTGACATTGCTCGTCGGTCAGTTCCACGGCCAGCCTCGACGGCCGCAGCGCTTCGAACATCGGTTGGTCGTTCATCATGTGTCCTCGCGGTTGACTTGGTTCTGGACCGGGCGCGATCGCACGAACGGTCAGGATACGCTCGGCGCGCGCCACGTATGCGTCGACCATCGTGTCGGCCATGCGCGCGAACACCGGACCCGCGACGCGTTCGGTCAGCCGGTCGGCGAACTCATAGTTCAGAGTGAACTCGATACGGCAGGCGTGCGCGTTGAGCGACGTCAAACGCCACTCGCCTTCGAAGCGGCGCAGCGGGCCGCGCTCCATCCGCAGGGTCAGCCAGTGTGGTCGCCGCTTCGGATTGCGCGTCTGCAGCGTCAGTGACAGGCCGGCAACGCGCATCGTCAGCCGCGCTGCAACAAGCTCGTCGGTGCGCTCGAGAACCAACGCGTTCGTGCACCAGGGAATGAACTGCGGATAATGTTCAGCCTGCTCGATCAGGTCGAACATCTCCTCGGCCGGATACGGCATCAGCAGCGAACGGCTAACCTGCATCGTCGCGTCGACTTTTCATGGACGAAATCGAAGCCATGGGCAAGCGTAGCCGCTGACGCGAACCAGCCGGCGGCAAGGCCGTTGGAAGCGAGGCGAGCATGAATACCCCGAAAGCGGACGCCGCAGCATTCCCGGTCATCGGGCTGGCTCACGTTGCGATCAAGGCGGCGGACCTCGCTGCGACGATCGCCTTCTACAGCAAGGTGATCGGCCTGCAGCAGGTGCCGCGGCCGCCCTTCGATTTTCCGGGGGCCTGGCTCGGGATCCCCGGCGGCGAGGCACTGATTCACCTGTACGGCGGGCACCGTGCGCGCGATGCCAGCGGCGCGGCGGCGCTCGGCGGTGCCGCGGTCGATCACGTTTCGCTGTGGGCGCGCGGCCATGAATCCCAGCGCGCGCGCTTTGCTGCTTTCGGACTGCCGTATCGCAGCCAGCCGGTGCCCGCCAACGCGCTGGCGCAACTTTTCGTCTACGACCCGAACGGGGTGCTGATCGAACTCACCTACCGGCTGGCCGACGAACCCGACGCGATGGTCGGCCAGCGCGGCAGCGTGTTGCGCTTCGAGCCGCAGCGGTATGTGCAGTTCACGTCCTGAAGTGCGCGGGTGTTTCGCTGGCGCGCCGCACTGGATCCCGGTCTTGGCTTCGCCAAACCGGGATGACGTTTTCGTATCCGACCGCTGCGCGCCGGCGACGCTTGCTCGCGGACGAATGCGCTTGGTTCAGGCGCGCTGCGCGCGTCGCCAACCGCGCTGACGCGCGATGGATCCCCGCCGGAGCCAGCCCCCGAACGCCCGAATCGGGGCGGGGATGACGCATTCGTGGCCGTTCGCTGCGAGGCTCCGCCTCTATCTCACGGCCGAATGCGTCACTTCGCGGTCGGCATCACGAACTCGGCGCCCTTGGCGATCGAGCCGGGCCAGCGCTGCATGACCGCCTTGTACTTGGTGTAGAAGCGCACGCCTTCCATGCCGTAGGCGTGCGTGTCGCCGAACAGGCTCTTCTTCCAGCCGCCGAACGAATAGAACGCCATCGGCACCGGGATCGGCACGTTGATGCCGATCATGCCGACCTTGATGCGGCGGGAGAACTCGCGCGCCGTGTTGCCGTCGGCGGTGAACAGCGCCACGCCGTTGCCGTATTCGTGCTCGTTGATCAGATCCACCGCGGCGGCGAAATCCGGCACGCGCACGACGCCGAGCACCGGGCCGAAGATCTCTTCCTTGTAGATCCGCATGCCCGCCTGCACCTGGTCGAACAGGCAGCCGCCGAGGAAGAAGCCCTTGTCGCGGCCGGCCGCCTTGAAGCCGCGGCCATCGACGACGAGCTTCGCGCCTTCCTCGACACCGAGGTCGACGTAGCCCTTGACCTTGGCGTGGTGGGTGGCGGTGACCAGCGGGCCCATCTCCGAGCCCTTCTCCAGGCCGTCGCCGATCTTCAGGGCCTGCACGCGCGGCTTCAGCCGGTTGACGAGTTCGTCGGCGATGCGGCCGACCGCCACCGCGACCGAAATCGCCATGCAGCGCTCGCCCGCCGAGCCGTAGGCCGAACCGATCAGCGCGTCGACCGCCTGGTCCAGATCGGCATCGGGCATCACCACCATGTGGTTCTTGGCGCCGCCGAGCGCCTGCACGCGCTTGCCGTGGCTGCCGCCCTCGTTATGGATGTATTCGGCGATCGGCGTGGAGCCGACGAAACTGACCGCCGCCACGTCCGGATGCCTCAGCAGCGCATCGACCGCGACCTTGTCGCCCTGCACGACGTTGAAGACGCCGTCAGGCAACCCGGCCTGCTTGAACAGTTCCGCGATCAGCAGCGACGGCGACGGGTCGCGCTCGCTCGGCTTCAGGACGAACGAGTTGCCGCAGGCAATCGCGATCGGGAACATCCACATCGGCACCATGCACGGGAAGTTGAACGGCGTGATGCCGGCGCACACGCCCAGCGGCTGGCGCAGCGAGAACTGGTCGATGCCGGTCGAAACCTGCTCCGAGTATTCGCCCTTGAGCAGGTGCGGGATGCCGGTGGCGAACTCGACCACCTCGATGCCGCGCACCACTTCGCCCTTGGCGTCGTCGAACACCTTGCCGTGCTCGAGCGTGATCAGTCGCGCCAGGTCGTCGTGGTGCTTTTCCAGCAGCTCCTTGAACTTGAACAGCACCCGCGCCCGGCGCAGCGATGGGGTGTCGGCCCACGCCGGAAACGCTTTTTTCGCAGCCTGCACCGCAGCGTCGACGGTGGCCGCATCGGCGAGCCGCACCAGTCCGCTGACGTCGCCGGTGGCCGGGTTGAATACTTCGCTGGTCCGGGCCGGCGTTCCGCCGACTCGCTCGCCACCGATCCAGTGCGTGATGTCGTTCAGGGTGGCTTCGGTCTTGCCCATGACGGTCTCCTCGTTCGAAAGCGGTCCGATGCCCGGATTGTGCCCCTGTCGCCGCGCCGCCGCGGCGACAGTCCAACTGCAGCCCGGCGCCTTCAGCGGCGCGGATGCGCCGCGATCGGCCGTGATCGGCGCGACTTCGGGCGGCTATGCCCGATCAGTGTGCCGCCGGCCGGCTGAAGTTGGCGCGCTTTGCCTCACGCATCAGTTCGTGGAACTGCTGGCGCGACAGCTTGATCACCATGTCGTGGTCGCCGGCCTCGAAGTACAACTCGGCGTTGTCGTCGAGCGCTTCGTCGACCACGGTGTCCATGCCCCAGGCCATGCCGACGGCCGGAATCGCGCCGAGGTCGCAGTCGGGGAAAAGTTCGCACAGCCGCTCCTCGTCCGACAGGTGCAACTGGTCGCGACCCAGCATGCGGGCGATCGCGCCGATGTTCACGCGCGCGTCGGCGGGAACGACGGCCATCACGCAGCCATCGTCATCCTCGAGGATCACCGACTTGGCAAGCTGGTGCGGCTTGACGTGCGCCATGCGGGCAGTCTCCGCGCTGCTGTGGCTGTGGGCGTGCGACATCACGTCGAACTGAATGCCGCGGCGCTGCAGGTAATTGGAAAGTCGCGATGGCATCGACATGACAGCCTCCTAGAGAAAAAGCCGGGCCGCCCCACGGCGCGGCGTATGCGGGCTCGGCCAGCTGCCAGGCGACGCCGGGCCGCGCCCGCTTGATGCCACGTTGGCCGCCCCTCGAGGGCAGGCCCCAGCAACTACAGTCTGATCCTGCGCGAAGTCGAACGCCAGCGCCGATGCCTGTCATGCGCCGATTCGCGCGGACCGATAATCGATCGCAACGCCGCGCGCTGCCGCTTCAGTCGATGCCCTGCAAGGCGCCGCGGATCGTTTCGACGAGCCGCTCGATCTGCCCTTTCTCGATGATCAGCGGCGGCGACATCGCGAGAATGTCGCCGGTGAAGCGCACCAGCGCGCCGGCCTCGAAGCACTTGACGTGCGCCTCCATGCCGCGCCGCCCGGCCGCGCCCGCCCGCGGCTCCAGTTCGATGCCGCCGACGAGCCCAAGGTTGCGGATGTCGATCACGTGCCGCTCGCCTTTCAGCGAGTGCAGCGCCTGCTCCCAGAACGGCGCCAGTTCGCGCGC
>JBFGOX010000287.1:0-4529 GCA_041565015.1 Burkholderiaceae bacterium | reverse complement strand
GCTTACGGGTTGACGCTCAGGCACAAGCATGTCGACGAGATGCGCACGCACGGCCTGCTCGAACAGGCGCCGCTGTTCGCGCCCGCGGTCGGCTACTTCCGCCGCGGCATGCTGGTGCACCTGCCGCTGCAACTGGCGGCGCTGCCACGCCCGATCGGCGGCGCCGAACTGCACGCCGCGCTCGCCGAGCATTACGCGGGCGAGCGCTTCGTCAGCGTGCGGCCGCTGAACGACGCCTCGGCGCTGCGCGATGGAAACTTCCTTGAACCGGAGGCGCTGAACGGCACCAATCAGCTCGAGGTGTTCGTCTTCGCCAATGATGCGGCCCGGCAGGTGCTGCTGGTGGCGCGCCTGGACAATCTCGGCAAGGGGGCCAGCGGTGCCGCCGTGCAGAACCTGAACCTGATGCTCGGCCTGCCCGAGGACGCGGGGTTGCAATGAACGCCGCGCGGCCGCTCCGAAGTTGCCCGGCCTTGCAGGCCGCGCTTGCGCGTGCAGGCGCTCGCGCGCTGGCGAACACAAGGCCTGCCGCAGAGCATGTCTCGTGTCCGGCTCGCGCCCCCTGGAGCGTGGCAGCGCGCAACGCGAAGGGGGCACGATGACGCTGTACCAGCCGCCGCATTTTGTGGTTCAGGAGCGCGCAACGTTGCTGGCGCTGCTGCGCGCGTTTCCGCTGGCCACCTTGGTGTCGACGGCGGATGGCGCGCCGTCCTTCACCCACCTGCCGCTGGAAGTCGAGGACCTTGGCGAAGGTCTGCGTCTGCTCGGCCATGTCGCGCGCGCCAACCCGCACTGGAAGCAGTGGGGCGAGGGCGCACCGGTCACCGCCATCTTCCATGGACCGGACGCGTACGTGTCGCCGCGGTGGTACTCGACACGCGAAGCGGTGCCGACCTGGAACTACATCGTCGTGCATGCGGCAGGCCGCATCGACGTCACGCACGACAGCGAGGCCAAGGAACGCATCTTGAAGGCGCTGATCGACCGGCACGACCCGGCCTACCGGGCGCAATGGGACGAACTCGGCGACGAGTACCGCGAAAAGATGAAGCGCGGCATCGTCGGCTTGATGATCGATGTCGAACGCCTCGAAGGAAAATTCAAGCTGAGCCAGAACCGGCCGGTCGAGGACCGGCGGCGGGTGTTCGCCGAACTGGACTCGGCCCATGGCGGCGCGCGTTCGCTTGCCGCCTGGATGCGGCAACTCGGTATCGCCGCGCAGGACTGAGTACGGGATTAGGCGACGGCGACCGGACCCATGCTGCAGGTGCGCACTCGTGGCGCGCCGGACGGCGCCTATGGTCCCCTGCAGACGTCATCAAGCGCGATCCTTGATCTGCCTCAGCGTGTCCGCCTGTCGTGCAGGGCGGCCATACCCACCCCGGTTACCATGATCGTCGACGAGCATTGCGATGACGACGAATGCCACGGAGCGCAACATGACGACGAACGTACTCGTGCTCGGCGACGGAACCGGGGGTCTGGTCGCGGCCAATCTGCTGGCCAAGGAGGCCAGGAGCCGGAACCTCGCGCTGCAGGTCAAGATGATCGGCAGCTCGCCGATGCACACCTACCAGCCGGGTCTGCTGTTCCTGCCGTTTCGCAAGCCCGGATACCGCAGCCTTGCCGACATCCAGCGCGGGACCGCGCAGTTCGTCGGTCCCGGCGTGCAGTACCTGGTCGAACGCATCACGGCGATCGATACGCAGGCGCGCACGGTCAGCACCGAGCAGGGCAGCCATTCATACGATTGGTTGGTGCTCGCGCTCGGCTGCCGCACCGTGCTGGAGGCCGTCGAAGGGCTGCCTGAGCGCTGGGGCAAGCGCGCTTTCGGTTTCTACACGCCGGACAGCGCCATGCGGCTGGCCGAAGCGCTGGAGGACTTCAAGGGCGGCGATTTCCTGATCGATGTCGCCGACATGCCGATCAAGTGTCCGGTGGCGCCGCTGGAATTCGCCTGTCTGGTCGACGAATACCTGACCGAACGCGGGCTGCGCAGCCGAACCCAGCTGACGCTGGTCACGCCGCTGACCGGCGCGTTTACCAAGCCGATCTGCAACGAGATGCTCACCGAGATGCTGGTCGGCAAGGGCGTCAAGGTGGTGGCGAACGCGCCGCTGGCCACCGTGACCGACAAGGAGATCGCCTGCCCCGACGGCAAGACGGTGCCGTACGACATGCTGGTGACGATCCCGCCGCACGAGGGCTCGGAGCTGATCGACGATGCCGGCCTCGGCGACGGGCTCGGCTTCGGACTGACCGACAAGCAGACCCTGAAGGCGCTGAAGACCGAACGCGTCTTCCTGCTTGGCGACAACACCAACGTGCCGACGTCGAAGGCGGGCTCGGTCACGCATTTCCAGGCCGAGGTCGTCGTGCACAACCTGCTGCGCGAGATCGACGGCAAGCCGGCCATGCCGCTGGCCGACGGCCACGCCAACTGCTTCATCGAGACCGGCTACGGCAGGGCGATCCTGATCGACTTCAACTACGACATCCAGCCCGTTCCAGGCCGGTTCCCGCTGCCGGTGCTCGGACCGATGTCGCTGCTGAAGGAAACGAAGGTCAACCACCTCGGCAAGCTCGCCTTCAAGCCGATCTACTGGAACATGCTGCTGCCGGGCCGCCACATTCCGCTGGTCGGCTCCAGGATGAGCACTTCCGGCAAGCGGATGGACGTGCTGCAACACCACTGATACGCGGCGTGGCGGCGCCGGCCGCGAGGCGGAGGCTTGGCGCGCCGGGCTCGCGCGTCAGTGGCTCGCCGCCTGCAGGCCGTTGTCGAAGTGCGCGCGCATCAGCCGGGTGGCGGCGCGCGCGTCGCGGTTTTCGATCGCCGCCATCAGTTCGCGGTGTTCGGCGAGCGAACTGGCGAGCCGCCCCTGCTTGAACAGCGAATGATGGCGGTTCAGCTTCATCACCTTGCGCAGGTCGGTGACGATCTGCGTTCGCCAGCGGTTGCCGGCGATCTCGAGCAGCTTCATGTGAAACGCTTCGTTGGTGGCGAAGAAGGCGTCGCGGTGCTTGACCTGCTTCTCCAGCCGCTCGTGCAGCGCGCGCAGTTCGGCCACCTGCGCCGCGCTGGCCCGCCGCGCCACCTCCCCGGCGGCGTCGCTTTCCAGCAGGCCGAGCAGGTGGTAAACCTGCGCCACATCGTCGGTCGACATCTCGGTGACGTAGGCGCCGCGCCGCACCTTCATCGTCACCAGGCCCTCGACCGCCAGCACCTTCAGCGCTTCGCGCAGCGGCGTGCGGCTGATACCGTATTCGGCGGCAAGTTTCTGCTCGTCGATCCAGCTGCCCGGTTCCAGTTCGCGGGCGAAGATCTGCTGGCGCAGCCGCTCGGCGACATCCTGATAAAGGGCACGCGGCGACAGCGCACGCGGGGCGGTCAGGGTATCAATGGCGGGCATCGGCGGCGGGCAGGGAGCGGCGTCAGGAATACGTCAGTTTTTGCGTTAATAATTATGCATCATGTATGATACGACGCAAGTCGGGGGCGGCGACAGGAGCCCGATCCCCGGGCAAGCGGCGCGCAAGGAGACAAGCGATGTCGAAAGCACCGGAGTTCTCGCAGGCTTCTCTCGAGCAGTGGACCAAGGCGGCGGCGCGCTCGGCGCCGGACGGTCGGCTCGAGCGGCTGAACTGGGTGACGCCCGAGGGCATCACCGTCAAGCCGTTGTACACGGCGGCCGACGTGCAGGGGCTGCCGTACGCCGATTCGCTGCCCGGCTTCGAGCCCTACCTGCGCGGGCCGCAGCCGACGATGTACGCCGGCAGGCCGTGGACCATCCGCCAGTACGCGGGCTTTTCCACCGCCGAGGAGAGCAACGCCTTCTATCGGGCCACGCTAGCCGGCGGCGGCCAGGGCGTGTCGGTGGCCTTCGACCTGGCGACCCACCGCGGCTACGACTCCGATCACCCGCGCGTGACCGGCGACGTCGGCAAGGCCGGCGTGGCGATCGATTCGGTCGAGGACATGAAGATCCTTTTCGACGGCATCCCGATGGACAAGGTCTCGGTGTCGATGACGATGAACGGCGCGGTGCTGCCGGTGCTGGCCGGCTACGTCGTGGCGGCCGAGGAGCAGGGCGTCGCGCAGGAGAAGCTTTCGGGGACCATCCAGAACGACATCCTGAAGGAGTTCATGGTCCGCAACACCTACATCTATCCGCCCGAACCGTCGATGCGGATCGTCGCCGACATCATCGAGTACACGGCGCAGAAGATGCCGAAGTTCAACTCGATCTCGATTTCCGGCTATCACATGCAGGAAGCGGGCGCGAACCAGGCGCTCGAACTGGCGTTCACGCTGGCCGACGGCCGCGAGTACGTGAAGACGGCGATCGCCAAGGGGCTCGACGTCGACGCGTTCGCCGGGCGGCTCAGCTTCTTCTGGGCGATCGGCATGAATTTCTATCTCGAGATCGCCAAGATGCGCGCCGCGCGGCTGCTGTGGTGCCGGATCATGAAGGGCTTTGGCGCCAAGAACCCCAAGAGCCTGATGCTGCGCACGCACTGCCAGACAT
>JBFGOX010000286.1:0-4542 GCA_041565015.1 Burkholderiaceae bacterium | reverse complement strand
GGCGCATCTTCGGCGTGGCCGCCGATGTCGATGCCCTCGATGCCAAGGCGGCCGAGGCGTTTCCTGCCGCGCTCGGCCGCAGGTCGGCGTACCTGACGCATCCGGTGTTCAACACGCATCATTCCGAGCACGAACTGCTGCGCTACCTGCGGCTGCTCGCCGACAAGGACCTGGCGCTCGACCGCACGATGATCCCGCTCGGCTCGTGCACGATGAAGCTCAATGCCGTCGCCGAGATGATCCCGATCACCTGGCCTCAGTTCGCGCACCTGCACCCGTACGCGCCGGCGGAGCAGGCGACCGGCTATGCCGAGCTGGTGGAGTCGCTGGAAAGGATGCTGGTCGAATGCACCGGCTACGACGCAGTCAGCCTGCAGCCGAATTCGGGCGCGCAAGGTGAATACGCTGGCCTGCTCGCGATCCGCGCCTACCACCGCGCGCGCGGGCAGCCGCAGCGCGACGTATGCCTGATTCCGGAATCCGCGCACGGCACCAATCCGGCCTCGGCGCACCTGTGCGGCATGCAGGTGGTCGTGGTCAAGTGCGATACGCACGGCAACGTCGACCTTGAAGATCTGCGCCGGAAAGCCGAGCAGCATGCCGAAAAGCTCGCGGCGCTGATGGTCACCTATCCATCGACGCACGGCGTGTTCGAAGAGGCGATCGTCGAGATCTGCGAAGTCATTCACCGGCACGGCGGACAGGTGTACACCGACGGCGCCAACCTCAACGCGCTGGTCGGCCTGGCCAAGCCCGGCAAGTACGGTTCCGACGTCTCGCACCTGAACCTGCACAAGACCTTCTGCATCCCGCATGGCGGCGGCGGGCCGGGCGTCGGCCCGGTGGCCGTGCGCGCGCACCTGGCGCCTTATCTGCCGGGCCGGATGGACAGCGAGGGCAGCGTAAGCGGCGGCGCCGGCATGGTCAGCGCGGCGCCCGTCGGCTCGGCCGGCATCCTGCCGATCTCGTGGATGTACATCTCGCGGATGGGCGCGGCGGGGCTGACGCGCGCCACGCTGGTGGCATTGCTCAATGCCAACTACGTCGCGCGGAAGCTGGCGCCGCACTTCCCGGTCCTGTACTCCGGCCGCAACGGCCTGGTCGCGCACGAGTGCATCCTCGACCTGCGGCCGCTCAAGGACGCCTGCGGCATCACGGCCGAGGACGTCGCGAAACGGCTGATCGACTACGGCTTCCACGCGCCGACATTGAGCTTTCCGGTGGCCGGCACGCTGATGGTCGAGCCGACCGAATCGGAAGCCAAGGTCGAACTCGACCGTTTCATCGAGGCGATGATCGCCATCCGCGAAGAGATCCGCGCGGTGGAAACGGGCCGCGTCGACCGCGACGACAACCCGCTGAAGAACGCGCCGCACACGGCGGCGATGGTGATGGCGGAAAGCTGGGCGCATGACTACACGCGCGAGCAGGCCGCCTTCCCGATGGCCTCGCTGAAGCGCAGCAAGTACTGGCCGCCGGTGGGCCGCGTCGACAATGTCTACGGCGACCGGCACGTGATGTGTTCGTGCGTGCCGATCGCCGAATACGCGCAGGACGCGGCGCCGACGGCGTGACTTGCGTGACTCGGCTGGCCTGCGGCTCGGTTCGCTCAGAAGCAGTCCTCGGCGACCACAGCGCGTCCGGTTCGTGCGTGCCGATGGCTGATTGCGCGCAAGCCGAGTCTGCCCAGCGCGGCAAGCGGGTCCAGTCTCGAAGGCCCGCACAACCCCCGCGGGCATAAGTCGCCGGCGACGGAAGCGGCAAGGCCAGAAAAGCAAAGGGCCGCCGGCGGGCGGCCCTTCGCCTGGGCGTGGAGGCGGCGCTTAGAAGTTGTGCCGGAATCCCGCGGCCAGCGACGAGAACTTGGCACCCGGCGTCGCGCCCAGGTAGTAGGTGCCGTTGCTGTCCTCGTCGACCTGCGTGTAGAAGGCGTACAACTTGGTGCGCTTGCTCAGGTTGTAGTTGTAGCCGACGGTGAACTGCTTGGCGCCGGTGTCGTTGGTGCCGCTGAATTCGTCGGCCACGCCGAAGTTCAGATGGAACTCCGAGGTGCCCATCGCGTACATGCCTGCCAGGCGGAAGTTGTTGCGGCTGCGGCGGTCGCCGGCGAAGTTCAATTTCGAGCGCTCGTAGTAGCCGCCGACCGTGAAGGCGCCCATTTCGTACAGCGCGCGGATCACGACCGTGTCGTCCTTGGTCGTCGTGGCGCCGCGCTTGTCCTCCATCCGCGCGTAGCCGGCGCCGATATGCAGAGGCCCGCCTACGTAGTTGTAGGCGATCTGCGTGTTGCGCAGGTTCTTCGAGCCGGGCTGCTCGCTGCCACTGGCGGCGAACGAGTGGGCGACTTCGATGTCGCCGAATCCCAGGCTCGGCGTCTTGTAGGTGATCGAGTTGTTGTTGTTGCCACCGGTGGCCGCGAAACCGAACAGGAAATCGGACGACGTACCGGTGTCGTGGTTGTGCATGCTGACGTAGTCGGCCGAGGCGAAGTACACCGGCGAGGTGATGCGGCCGGCGCGAATCGCGCCGAAGCCGCCGGAGATGCCGGCGAACGACTCGCGGTTGAAGATGCCGCCATCGTTGCTCAGGCGACCGGTATCGGAGGCGAAGCCGCTTTCAAGAAACAGGAAAGCCTTGAGGCCGCCGCCCAGGTCTTCATCGCCCTTCAGGCCCCAGCGCGACGAGTTGTTCTGCAGCACCGTCGTGCGGTCCTGGCCCGTGGTCTTCTGGCTCTCGATGCTGGTGTTGACCCGGCCGTAGATGGTGACGTTCGGGCTCTGGGCAACGGCTGCGGCAGCCGTCGAGGCAAGCACTGCCAGTGCCAACGATTGTTTGTTCACTTTTTTCTCCCTGACAAATGACGGGCATCTGACGGTGCCGCGCCGGAAAAGGGCCGAACGGCCGTCGCGTATTGTCGCGGTTCGTTTCTGCTGCCGTCCGTTCTTATACGGACAAACCCGTAAACTGGGGGTCGTTTGTTGTTTTTGCGCTGCAGCCACTGCCGATTTAATGGCAACGATTGGCCGCGGCGAACGGTCGCCAACAAGAAGTCGCCACTGAGGGAGCCCGGAACATGACCTCTGCATCGCACCGCCGATTCCTTCGCGCCGCCGTGGCCGCCTGCGCCGGCTTGCTGCTCGCCGCCTGCGACAAGCAGCCCGACCCGGCGAAGGCGCCGCAGGTCGAGCCGGCCAAGGCTGCGGCGCCGGCCGCCCGCGTCTTCCTGGTGGGCACCGACGCGGCCTATGCGCCGTTCGAACTGCAGAACGAAAAGGGCGAGATCGTCGGCTTCTCGGTCGATCTGCTGAACGCGCTCGCCGACAAGGCCGGCATCGAGGTGAAGTTCGTCAACACCCCGTGGGAAGGCATCTTCAACACGCTGGCGCAGGGCGACCGCGATCTGCTGATTTCCTCGATCACGATCACCGACGAGCGCAGGCAGACGATGGACTTCTCCGATCCGTATTTCGACGCGCACCAGTTGATCGCCGTGCCGGAAAACTCGAAGGTCGCCAATTTCGGCGACCTGAAGACGCTGAAGGTCGGCGTGCAGACCGGCACCACCGGCGACGAGGTGGTCTCCAAGCTGCTCGGCAAGACCAATACCAACATCAAACGTTTCGAGTCGACGCCGCTGGCTCTGAAGGAGCTTGAAGCGAGCGGCGTCGACGCGGTCGTCGCCGACAACGGCGTGGTGATCAACTACGTCGCCAACAACACTGCGTCCAAGTTCCGCACCGTCAATGACCCGGCGTTCGCGCCGGAGCAGTACGGCATCGCGGTAAAGAAGGGCAACGGCGAACTGCTGGCCAAGCTCAACAAGGCGCTTGCCGAGATCAAGGCCGACGGCACCTACGAAAAGATCTACTCGCGGTACTTCGGCGCCAAGGCGGGCGCGGCAGAGAAGAAGTAACGCAGGCCGCGCGATCCGATGGATCTGCGCTGGGGAATCCTCGCCGGCTACGGGCCCCTGTTCCTGCAGGGGCTGGTGATGACCGTGCTGCTGACGGTGGTGTCGGTAGCCTGCGGCATGGTGCTCGGCCTCAGCTCGGGGCTGGTTTCCAGCGCACGTGACCAGCCGCTCGGCCACTCGCCGTGGCGCTGGCCGTTGCTGGCGATGAGGTGGGTCGTATCGGCCTACGTGACCTTCTTTCGCGGCACGCCGCTGTTCGTGCAGATCCTGCTCGTGCATTTCGCGCTGATGCCGATGCTCGTGCACCCCGACGACGGCATCCTGCTCGCCGGTGAACTGGCGCGCGATTTCCGGCAGAACCATGGCGCGTTCCTGTCCGGCGCGCTGGCGCTGACGCTGAACGCCGGCGCCTACATCTCCGAGATCTTCCGCGCCGGCATCCAGTCGATCGCCACCGGCCAGTGGGAGGCGGCGCACGCGCTCGGGCTCAACCATCTGCAAACGCTGCGACTGGTCATCCTGCCACAGGCGTTTCGCCGCATGGTGCCGGCTTTCGTCAATGAGGCAATCACGCTGACCAAGGATTCGTCGCTGGTCTCGGCGATCGGCCTCGCGGAACTGGCGCTGGC